>JAIQZR010000047.1 GCA_021777035.1 Candidatus Scalindua sp.
GTAACTATTCAGCGTAACTATTTTTTCACCGCAAAGACGCAAAGATCGCAAAGAAAAACATAAAAAAGTGGAACAGAAGAATATTTGTCAGAAAAATATGCAGTTCTCATAATCGTTACATCGGTATTTCTTTTAAATATCAACTTTGCGTCCTTTGCGTCTTTGCGGTGAATAGATACCAAATTACGCTTAAATTTATGGTTTATTACCCATATTATCGTAATTTATGAAACCTTCAGGCATCAATATTGCGACATACACGGCCAGGTAGACATTTTGAATAGTAAAACATTTCTTGATGCTTGGTTCCCGGATAATGTTATGATATCAAAACAGTAGAGAGAGTTTTATTAACCTGGCTGTCAATTCAGAGCAAAATGTTTGTCAAATCTGAATAGATGGCATTGTAAATTTTAGGAGAAAGGATTTATACTATGGCAAAGGCAATAAAGAAGAATTATACATTAAAGGATTTGGATAGCATGTCTGTAGAGGAGGTGCAAAAATTATCATTTGCCGCAAGGGACAAACTTCTTGATTTAGTTATCGCAGATGGCAGAAAGATTGGTGGTAAACAGCCTGCCAGACAAGTTGGTTTAATGTGTGACTGGTTTGAGGAAGACGTGGTACGACTCCAGAAGATAAAGGCTGTAAAAATTTGTTGTGGAGGATTTATACCAATTGCGGCAAACGGTGAAGTGCCAACATTAGACCCCGAAGGCCAATTCAAATTAATTTTTGAAAATGTGAAAAAAACTTTGAAAAAAGCGGATACTAACTTTGACAGGGTTGTTAACACTATGATCTTCATGAAAAACATTGATTACTGGGGCCAGATGAATGAAATCTATAGAAAATATATCAAATGTTCGCCTACACGTGCAGTAATAGGCTGTCAGGATCTTAATAAAACTTACCAAATTGAGATTGTAAGTCTATACGCCTACAAGGTAGCAAGGTAAATCAGATCGTTTCATAAGGAAATATATTAAACATGCCGGAAATTAATAATTTTAAAAATGTGAATTTGGCTGGGCAACCCGAAAGATCAGGATTGTACGACCCGATATATGAACATGGTGCATGTGGCGTTGGTTTTGTGGCAAATATTGATGGGACTCCAACTCATACAATCGTTTCAAACGCTATTCAAGTTTCAATTAATTTAGAGCATCGTGGCGCTATCGGGAGCGACAAACTTACGGGTGACGGAGGCGGGTTAATGTTGCAAATCCCAAACGACTTTCTTCACCAGGTCTGTTCTGAGCAAAATCTTGAATTACCGCCTCCAGGGGAATACGGGGTAGGTATGTTCTTCATGCCTCAGGAAGTAGCCAGGATTGAAAAGTGTAAACAAGCGGTACAGAAAATTGTTGAGGCTGAAAATTGTAATCTTCTAGGATGGCGAAATGTTCCGTGCAATGGCGATTCTCTGGGAAAAATCAGTCGTTTAACACAGCCGACAGTACATCAACTTTTTGTAACAAGTGGAAACCATGAGGGCGAGGAACTCGAAAGAAAACTTTACATTGTCAGACGATGTGTAGAGAAGGAAATTTCATCATGGACAGATAAAGATTATAGTCAGTTTTACGTATGTAGTTTCAGCCACAAAACCATTGTCTATAAAGGATTGCTGACTGGAAGCCAGCTTCCCGTTTTTTTCCCTGATCTTAAGGATCCACGTTTTACATCAGCATTTGCTATAACTCATCAGCGATATAGCACTAACACTTTCCCCGCCTGGAACCTTGCTCAACCTTTCCGTTGCCTTGCGCATAATGGTGAGATAAATACTCTTCGAGGAAATATTAATCAAATGAAGGCTCGCGAGAAAAATCTTGAATCTGAATTGTTAGGCGACGATATAGAAAAAATTAAACCTGTAATTCAAAATGAATACGGAAGTGATTCTGCCGTCTTTGACAATGTTTTTGAATTGTTAATCAAGTCAGGTAGATCTCTTTCACACGCGGCCATGATGATGGTTCCTGAAGCCTGTGGTAAGAAATATTATATGAGTGAAGATAAGCGCGCGTTTTATGAATACCACGCTGCGTTTATGGAACCGTGGGACGGACCTGCAGCCATTGTAATTACTGATGGGCGTTTTATTGGTGCATTGCTTGACAGGAACGGATTACGTCCGGCTCGTTATACAGTAACTAAAAAGGGCATGATCATCATGGCTTCCGAGACTGGAGTACTTGACATTCCGGGAGAAGAGGTACGTCAGCGTGGAAGATTACAACCCGGCAAAATGTTTCTGGTCGATTTAGAGCAAAACCGAATTGTCCCTGATAATGAAATTAAGGCAAAAATATCAAGACAAACGCCCTATCGTCGATATTTAAAAGAGAACCTGATTGAGCTTCGCGGCCTGTTTAATCCTTCAAGGGTTCCGGAAATAGATATGGATGTACTGAGAAAACAGCAGCACGCTTTCGGATATACTGATGAGGATATCAATGTCACTATTTCTCATATGGCAAACCAGGGACAGGAACCAATTGGCGCCATGGGAAATGATAACGCACTGGCAGTTCTGTCTAATAAGCCCCAACTGCTGTTTCACTACTTTAAACAACAGTTTGCACAAGTAACGAACCCCCCTATTGATCCTCTACGTGAAGAGTTGGTGATGTCGCTGATGAATTATATTGGAGGAAAAGGTGGATTTCTTAAAGAGACACCGGAACATTGCAGGCAGATTAAATTATCCCACCCCATTTTAACACCGACAGATATGTGGCGTATTCGTAATGCCAATCATCCTGATTTGATAGTTAGAAAAATAGATATTCTTTTTCCGGCAAATGGTGGCGGTGAGGCTTTACAATCTGCAATGAATTCACTTTTCGAAAAAGCGGAAAGACATATTTATGATGGTGCGAATATACTGGTAATGACCGACAGACATATTAGTAAAGACCGTTCTGCGATTCCATCTCTACTTGCCGTTTCAGGACTCCATCATCACTTGATCAGGAAGGGACTCCGCAGCTCATGCGGACTGATTCTTGAAACTGGTGAAGCGAGAGAAGTTATGCACTTTTCTCTTCTGATTGCATTTGGGATAAACGCGATTTGTCCGTACGTCGCTTTCAGCACGGTAAGAGAAATGGCTGAGCAAAAGTTCCTGATTAACAAGAAAGACTCTGAAGAGGCAATGGATGCCTATATTTCAGCAGTTAAAAAAGGGCTTTTAAAGTCTTTCAGCCGTATGGGTATTTCAACAATTAGAAGTTTTTTCGGATCTCAGATTTTTGAAGCTGTTGGGATTGACAAATCGGTTATTGACGAATACTTCTGCGATACAGCATCCCGTATTGGAGGTATCGGCCTGGAAGAGATAGCGCAGGAAGTCTACGCCCGGCACCGTAATGCATTCCCATCCGGGGGCAGACCTGATGAGTTTCTGGACGTTGGAGGCTATTATTCCGTCAGGCATGGTGGAGAAAAACATCTCTGGAATTCGGAGACAATTTATAAATTGCAGCAGGCGACACGAAACAACGACTATAAAACATTCAAAGAGTTTACAAAACTTGTTGATGACCAGACAAAAGAACTTGCAACGTTGCGAGGTCTCTTTGAATTTAAAGAGTGTGAAAAAATTCCAATAGATGAAGTCGAACCTGTTGAAAATATCATGAAAAGATTTATGACTGCAGCGATGTCATTTGGTTCAATCAGCAGAGAAACACACGAATCTATTGCGATCGCGATGAATCGAATTGGAGGAAGAAGCAACTCCGGAGAAGGAGGGGAAGATCCCGAACGGTTTAAGAAACTTCCAAACGGTGATTGGAAGATTTCTAAAATAAAGCAAGTCGCTTCCGGTCGGTTTGGCGTAACCAGTGAATACCTGGTAAATGCAGAAGAGATCCAGATAAAAATGGCCCAGGGTGCCAAACCCGGTGAAGGAGGCCAATTGCCAGGACATAAGGTCAGCGCTGAAATTGCAAAGGTACGGCACACTACCCCGGGAGTTTCTCTGATTTCTCCACCGCCTCATCACGATATCTATTCTATAGAGGACTTGAAGCAGATAATTTACGATCTCCATTGTGCAAACTCTAAAGCAAAGGTGTGCATAAAGCTGGTTGCGTCAACAGGTGTTGGAACAGTTGCCGCTGGAGTATCCAAGGCGAAGGCAGATCAAGTGTTGATCAGTGGCTATGATGGCGGTACCGGGGCCGCTCCATGGTCAAGCATTATGCATGCAGGTCTGCCATGGGAGCTTGGGCTGGCAGACACACAGCAGACTCTGGTAGCTAATCAACTCCGCGACAGGATTGTTGTGCAGACAGATGGACAACTGAAGACAGGAAGGGATATAATCATTGCAGCACTTCTTGGCGCTGAAGAGTACTGTTTTGGTACTTCAGTACTGGTTACATTAGGTTGTGTCCTGATGAGAAAATGCCATTTGAACACCTGTCCTGTAGGTGTGGCAACACAGAATCCGGAGTTACGTGCTAATTTTAATGGACAAGCTGAATTTGTTGAATCCTTCTTCAGGTTCCTTGCACAAGAGATGCGTGAATACATGGCTGATCTTGGTTTTAGAACAGTTGATGAGATGGTTGGGCGTGTAGACAAACTTGAGGTGAGAAAGGCGATAAGCCATTGGAAGGCTAAGAAACTGGATCTCAGTGCACTTTTAACAAACCCTGATCCTGATGGCAAAACAGTCTTACACTGTACTAAGAAACAGGATCATGAGTTATCTGCTTCGCTTGATAATGACCTGGTAAAATTAGCTGAAAACGCATTAACAAATGGAGAACCGGTCGTAATTGATATTCCGATACGTAACATTAATAGAACAGTAGGCACTATACTCAGCAGTGAAGTCACCAGAAAGTATGGATCTGCGGGACTGCCTGAAGATACGATTCAATTGAACTTAAAAGGATATGCCGGGCAAAGCCTTGGTGCATTCCTGGTTCCAGGCATTACTATACGTGTGGAAGGTGATGTTAATGATTATGTTGGAAAGGGAATGTCGGGAGGTAAAATTATAGTAAATCCTTACAAGGAGTCAACGTTCAAACCGCATCAAAATATTATTGCAGGCAACGTAATCCTCTATGGTGCTACCGGAGGGGAAGTATACCTTCACGGTATGGCGGGTGAACGTTTTGCGGTGCGCAATAGCGGCGCAACATCTGTCGTTGAAGGCGTTGGTGATCATGGATGTGAATATATGACTGGAGGTACCGTGGTAGTGATCGGTCAGACAGGTAACAACTTTGGAGCTGGAATGAGTGGTGGTGTTGCCTATGTTTACGATGAGCACGAATGGTTCGGCATGAAGTGCAACCTGGACATGGTTGATCTGGAGAGTGTTTGGGAAGAAGAAGATAAAAATCTCTTACACTCACTATTAACAAAACATTATGAATATACTCAGAGCGTAAGGGCAAAAGACATTCTGGATAATTGGGATAGCCGTCTGCCACTATTTGTTAAAGTAATGGCTATGGAATATAAACAATCACTGGAACGGATCAGGCAGGAAGAGCACCGTGATGATGAACTGGTGTTAGCAACAGAGGAGGTATTTAGTGGGTAAACCGTCAGGATTTCTGGAAACTGATCGTCAGGCCGGTATCAAACTGCCAGTCGATGAACGTATAGAAAATAGTAAAGAATTTGAAGGCAGTGTGTCTGACAGTGTATTGGAAGAACAAGCAAGTCGTTGTATGGATTGTGGAGTCCCATCATGCCACGCATACGGATGTGGGGTAAAAAACAGAATTCCTGACTGGAATGATCTTATCTACAAAGGCCATTGGAAACGCGCATTGGATCTATTACATTCAACAAACAACTTTCCGGAATTTACCGGGCGGGTTTGTCCGGCGACTTGTGAAGCATCCTGTACATTATCGATTAACAGGAAACCTGTCACTATCAGGCAGATTGAGAAACAGATTGCTGAACGTGGCTGGAAAGAGGGTTGGATACAACCTCAACCAGCTGAAAACAAGACAGGTAAGCGTGTCGCCATCATAGGCTCAGGACCAGCCGGACTTGCAGCGGCACAGCAATTAGTTCGAAAAGGCCATGACGTAACTGTATTTGAAAAAGATGACAGGATTGGCGGCATGTTACGTTACGGCATACCTGATTATAAGATAGATCGCAGCATCCTGGACAGAAGGCTGGATCAGCTTAAAGAAGAGGGCATCTCTTTTGAAACACAAGTCAATGCGGGAATTGATATATCAGCGATGTATTTGTCACGGACATTTGATGCTGTCGTTATAAGTGTTGGTGCGCAAATCCCCAGAAATTTGACAATACCGGGGAGAGGTTTAAACGGTGTCAATTTTGCGATGCCTTTTCTGACACAACAGAACCGGAGAGTTGCAGGAGATATCATTCAGGAAAATGAAGTTATTACAGCCAAAGGGAAAAACGTCATTGTCATTGGAGGAGGTGATACCGGGTCAGATTGTATTGGTACCAGCATTCGTCAGGGAGCAACCAGTGTAACACATATCTACTATCAGGACGTTCCTCCTAAAGATCGACCGGCCTGTAATCCATGGCCTGAATGGCCAAAAGTATTCAAGACCAGTTCCTCTCAGGAAGAGGGTTGTGAAAGATTCTGGAAATATCAGACTAAGGAGTTTATCGGAGATAACGGTACCTTGACTGGCCTGAAAGTTACAGAACTGGACTGGACAAGACCTGCAGATGGTTCACGCGGCACTTATACAGAAATACCAGGCTCTGAGAAAATTATTCCTGCTGATCTGGTTCTCATTTCAATTGGATTTCAACATTGTGAGCACGGTCCCCTCCTTATGGATCTTAAGCTTGAACTTGATAAAAGAGGCATGGTTAAAATAGATGAGAATAAGATGACGTGTCTCCCTGGGATTTTTGCTGCCGGTGATGCGGAACTGGGTGCAAGTCTGGTTGTTAGTGCTATCTTCAGCGGTAGACAGGCAGCGGCAGGAGTACATCAATATTTAATGCTTGACAGGAGGAAATAAATATTGAATGAAAATGACAGAGAGCAATACTACACAATTCCGCCCCCCAGTCGGGATGAGTGAAGAGCGTAGCATGCCTCACCATGTTCCGTTATTTAAGGTGTTGTAGCCTCTTTAAGATCTTGTGCCGGACCATCATGTAAGCACGATTTCCCTCTGTAAGTCTGAGGAAGGACAAATAGGCTTTCGCTGAAAGGTTTTTGTTACCAATAATATCATAGGAATAACCAATGTTGAGTTGCACTTCCGGCATATCAGGCGCAATGCTTTCCGTCTCATGCAAAATCTGTAAGGCGATTTCGTGATTACCTCTCTGCTGCTCTACGATAGCGCGCTGGAGCCACAATTGTGGGATATTGGCGTTAATGGCAAGCCCCATATCCAGGTAGGCCTCTGCATTATCCAGTTCACCGGAACCCAGGTATGCCGTCCCAATCAGTAGATAGGTATCCCACGTCCCTTCCGAGCGGCCTATAATAGTTTTCAACATATCTATTGCCTCCGTATATGAACCTGTCATTATCAGATTTTTCGCTCGACTAATTTGTTTTTTTATCGCATATTCTTCAAGCAACAAAGAGTCTACTGACGGTTCTGAAGGTAAGGTAGTATCTGTCTGCTGATTTACACTTGCTATTATCGTCTTTTTCTCATCTATACTTTGTTTATGCTCCGGCTCACTGGCACTGCTTGTTGCAGACGATTGGTTTAACACAGCAGCATCGGCACCCTCTGTTTTACTATCAAATTTCTGACGTTCGTCCTCAAGTACGATCTGTTTTGACTTCGGTTCAACACTACCAATACTATCAACACTGTCAACGGGAACAATTATTGTCTTTTGTTTCAATTCAACTATACCTGCCTTTTTACGATCTCTGATATCTTTGCCTTGAACGCCTTTCTCAAGTGGGTCAGAAATCTGATTAGCTGATACCGGTAGTGGAGACGGCTGTACAGAGACTACTGGAGATGGTTGCTCAGCAGCATCGGCTTGCGTATCAATACTTTGTTGTTTGCTTTCTTCTATGATAACAGGAACTTCTTGATTCTCAATTACCGGTAACGTTTCAGTCTCCGGATAACCTGTTTCATAACTAAAATTCATATTCTTTTCGTTAAGCCACTCCTGATATCTGCCTATTGCCATATACGCTCCCAGTCCGAGAACAATCAAAACTATCATTATCATTACAAATGGTCTGGTACGTTTTTTACCGTTATTTGAAATATTTTCTTCATCTACTGCCGGTTTATCACTACCGGTCTGTTTTGTTTGCAACTGTCTTAATGTTTCTTCTATTATGCTCATTTTCGTATTTGCTCCTCAGTATGGGAATTTTCGTGGACAGAAACCTTCACTCTCTCATAAACTGTGTCGGTATCAGCCATTCCTACAGTTCTTAACTGATTATCCAGCGCTTTTTTCACAGAGTTTTCTTGAGATCTGAATTCTTCAACTACTCGATTTACCAGTTTTATTTCCGGTTTAACATGATCTAATCCTGCAATTTCTCTCTTTTTATTTATTGCATCCTGATACCTGTCTAATCCAGCATATATTGCAATACCAAAAATGATTAACACTATCGCAATTTTCACAAAACCCCGGTAGCGGAAAAGTCCAATTTTTCCTGAATTATGCTTTCCCACAACCTCACGTGCCGCCTGCAGAACAGTAAAAGCGCCAATAGCTCTTTTTCCGGTATTGAATGATGCAAGAAGAGCACGATCACATATTTGATTTATTCTCCTGGGCACCCCCCTACTGTACCAGTGAACAATACAAACAGCAATGGTAGTAAAGCGGAAAGCGGTGTCACTAATAGCCTTATTTGTTGATAAACTCAGTCTGTGGTGGATGTATTTTATTGTTTCTGATAATTTAAATGGTTTAAGGACGTATCTAACACTTATTCTTTGTTCCAACTGACGCAGATCCTGGCTCGCCAGACGGCTCTCTAATTCCGGCTGGCCTATCAAAATAAATGACAACAACTTTCTTTTTTCTGTTTCAAAATTAGATAATTGTCTTAATCCTTCTAACAATTCCGGTTTCAGGCCCTGTGCTTCATCAACCAATACTACTACTTTTTTACCTTCCTCTGCCAACCGTAAAAGAACCTTATTTATCTCGTGAAAACACTTCCCGGCAGATTTACTCTCCAATTGAGTACCGGTAAGATCGTAATAGATCGCCTTATAAATATCTAACATGCTTAAACATGTGTTGTAGATATATACGGTCTGAATATCTTTGCCGGCAGTTCTCAGTATTTGTCGACAAAGAAGCGTTTTTCCCATACCATAACTCCCTGTCAGCAATGTGAACTCATCCGTTGTTAACCCATATCTCAGGTGATCAAGTGCAGCCATATGCTTTTTGCTCTTAAACAGAAAACCTGTATCAGGAGTCTGATTGAACGGAGGCTCTTTAAATCCGAACTTCTTGTATAGGGCTGCAATGTCACTCATGTTATATATCTTTAATAATCGTTGGTGTTATGAAGATCACAAGCTCACTCTTTCTTTTTGTTGTGAAAGTACCCTTAAACAGATTTCCCAATAAAGGGATATCACCTAATAAAGGGGTCTTACGTGTAGTATCGGAATCTGTATTCTGGATAAGACCTCCAATGGTGACCATCTCTCCATCTCTTAACTCCACAACAGTTGAAGATTGTTTAATCTCCATGATAGGAGCAGTAGAACCGAAAGTAGATACTTGAGTACCGGCCAAACGGCTGATTACGGGCGTAACATCCAGCATTATTTTATCATCTTCAGATATCTGCGGGGTAATTGACAAGATAAGCCCTTCATTGATGTACTGCACTTCTTCCGTAACAGTATTTGGAGTTGTCCCGGTTCCAATTGTCGTAGTTTGAGTAAAGAATGGTCTGTCAGTTCCTACCCTTATCAGGGCAGGTTGATTATTCATAACACGAATTGAAGGTTTTGATATTATACTCAGCTCACCCTGTTCCTTGAGAGCATTAATCAGATAATTAAAATCTCTATGTGTTGTACCGCTCAGTGAAATAGTTCTTGTAGCAGGGATCAATCCGGTTATAGATGTCGCTATGATGTTTGAAGCATTAACCGTATCCAGAAGGTCAAAATCTTTCAAAGCCAGGTTCCAGTCTATGCCGAGGCTGAATTGATCGTTTAGTAATACATCCAGAATCTTTACGTTTATCAGTACCTGTCGTTTGATACTCGAGGTTATGCTGTCTATATAGTTTTTTATCTCTCCTACTTTTTTGTGAAAATCCGTTACCTGTATTGTTCCGGATAGACGGTTTACTATTATCTTACCTTCTTTAGAAATCATTTTTGTCAATTGTATTTCAAGGTTTTCCCAGAAATTAATGGTGTCCGATTGTGTTATTGTTATACCCCCTGTCTCGCTGCCAACAGAGCTGGCAATCGAAGCCTGGCTGGATCCCTGTCCCTGCCTGATAAGTCTCACGTAATCGACGACAAAAATCTCTGTTTCGTGCTTATAAACCCTGATAACCGGCCCTTCCTGTAACCAATAATATCCATAAACGTCCAGGATAACCTCCATTGACTCTTCCAGCGAAAGATCCTTAAAATCGACTGTCACGGTTCCGGTCACATCAGGACTTGCGATTATATTTAAGTCGTTATCATGGGCAAAGAGATCCAAGGCCCGAACTATTGGCATCTCCTTTGCCCGAAATCTGTACAACGGCCCCGACTCCTGTTTATCACTGCCGGGTTCATCATGAACCATAAGCATCCTTGACCTCACATCCAGTACAAGCGGATGCTCCCGCTTGTCAGGAACAACAGGCATTCTATTGCCGACATCTAATGCTAATGGTTGATTTTCTCTCTCTTTCTGCGCGCCGGTATAACCGAGACACCCTTGCAGTAACGCGATAACAACGATTCCAACAATAATTTTTTTAAGAATCGTCCGCGCATAAGTATAATATCTTACAACTATCGGTTTTCCTTCTTCATGACAATTCATACGCTTATACCCATCTTTAAGGATTTAAAATTTATCAAATCAAAACTCCAACGTTTTATTTCCAAGCCGACCTTCCAGTTCAACAAAATCTTCACCTATCGTAATAACCTTGAAATTCCCATAGTCATCCCCTTCGCTTACTATTACATCGTTTATTACCGCTATACTTTTGCCGGGTTCATGTACTATCGCAAACAACACATCGTGAGGTGACAGTGGTGGCGCCACTTCCCCCAGGGCAACAGGTGCTTTTTCTTCCACTACCGATTCTACCTCAGCATCCAGCAGAGTCCGGATCTTGAACGGATCCCTTGCGTAATCAAGTACCCAGCCAATCTTTTCAAGGTCAGCCATCGGGCCTGGTTTTTCTGTCGAATCTTCGAACTGTTGAAAAAATCCTCCTTCCTGTGGATCAATCTCTTCATCGCCCTCTACATGAGATAAAGGGATTGTTGTAGGGAAAAGTGGCAATATAATGTTGTTTGCAACTAATCCGATCGCCGCAAGCGCTATAATAACCACAATAAGTTTATTCCTTAAAAACTTCAATTACACCTCTTTGTAGATATATTGTTCACTTCAAAATCCCACCCATAGATTGATGCTCACATCTATTACATTTATACCGTTTCCAATTCCTGTAACCACCAGACCGGCCAGGTCTACGCCATAATAACTCTCTACCATCTCATGGAGAAGCTCGACAAATTGGATAGTCCCTGTGGAAACGGGTTTCATTTGATTCTCATCAATTTCCTGAACCGTCAGCTTTAAGTTTATGGGCAATAGCGAAAGGCCAACGGTTCCTTTATAAGCCGGTTTCAGTTCACCCAGGTTGTAGCCGCTTACCTTAAAATCTCTTAAAGATATAAAACTGTTTAAATCCGATATCCAGTCTGACACGGTTTCATAGTTGCCAGGAACTCTTTTTCTGACAGCTTCCCAATTGCCCACAGCAATCTCCATCTCTTTCTCAGAAGTGGCAGCTTTTGCTCTCTCTATTTCACCTCTGAGCGACAACGCTGACTTTATCTCTTCGGTAGCCTTACTGATAAGCGGTAGCCTGTAGGAAAGGGTTATTGAAAGAATCAATACCGGTATCGGAACTAGAAAAAAGAGCATAAAATACGGCCTGTTCATCCACAGTGATTTGTGCAAAAGATACAACTTATTAACAAACTTACGAGACCGCAACGACTCAAAATTGACATGCTCAATTTTCATTGAATCACTCCGCTGACAGAAAAGTTGCTCATCCCATTACCGTGTAGGCCACCGTCTCTCAGCTGCTTCACCCAATTTCCATACCAATCATTATTTACGCGCATTTTAAATGGCCCATTTTGTAGATCGTTACATAACAATCTAAGCTTTCCCGTCATTTTACTATTCCCGTTCTTTGAAATCCCCTCAATAAGAACTTCCCATGTTGTATTCTCTTTGTGCAAGACCTGGGTTTTTGTAAGAATCAGCCCGTTTGGCATCTTTTTACACAAGTAAGCTAAAAACCATCCTGGAACCGGTGGCATACGTTCATCATTCATTACTTTTACCGTATATCTTAATTGATCAATCTTCGCCTTGCGTTCCAGCAATAATTTTCTTGAGTTCATCAACTTAGTGATTTGTGGATTATTTTTGATAAATAAGTTTCTCTCCTTATACAACAAACACTCAATGATCACCGATGCAAAAATAGAACCTACAAAAAATACGAGTACTAAAACTACGGCTGGTCTTGTGTATCTTCTTAACATTACCTCATTCCGCGACTTTCCTAAAAGCAGGTTGGCTTTGTCGCTGAATGGAATTTTTAAATTTTCACTGTTCCAGAAAAAACGGTGAGGTGTTGGAGGTAACCATTCAACCGGAATATCCATGTTCTTATTAAAAGACGTAAAGACGGTTTTAGTAAATTGTTCTGACAGTTTTACAAGCACAACAATCTCTCCAAACTGTTGTTTATTGTGCAGAATCGAGCGTTTAACCTCCTTGGCCATCCTTTCAATGTCTTCATCGTTCTCTAAATCTATATGCAACCTTCTATCCGAAAAAACCGTCCCGCTATTATTGCCAATAAGAAGGGATACTTTATCATACATCATGACTATAATGATAGCTGCTTCATGATCGCCAATCGCCAATCCTTGAAATTGTTGCTCCCTCACCCTTATGAAAGGCACAATCTGCATGAGAAACAGACCGGCATCCATGCACGCCTGCTTAAGATCATTGATAAAGGATAGAGGAATGTAATTTATTGAAACATGCGTTTTGTCCTTTGTAGATCTTTTTGTATAGCAGAAAGCGGCTTCGCCATCAAACTCTTTAAACTGATCCACTTTCCGTGTCAAATAAACCCTAATGTTCTTTGAGGACATTGGAGGAGTATCAATGGTTTTGTGCCTGAGTAAATCATGATTCAGGACAATGCTGGCATAGCTGCCCCTGGAATCTGTGGCTTGAACCGCCTCTTTTAAGACCTCTCTTATCTCTTCTAAACTATTGACTTTATCATTGGCAGACCAACTCTTCTCGTTGCCTGATTTATCTAGTTTGAAAGCCCTCACCCATCCTTGAAAGAATGAGATACTTAAAACGTTCTTTTTTATACGTGCCATGTTTATTTAAAATGATCATTTACCTGCTACCACGATGCAGGTGGTCCTGGTGAGTATGTAAAGCCATCAGTCTCTTTAATTACCGCTGAATGTAAAAGATTACCTGTAGGAGCTAGAGCAGTCCATGATTGATCATAAAGATAAAGCTGTGTACCCTTAATGACATTGAAACTTATAATCTCAGCCGTACCAGGTGAGCTGATACTTATGGTAGCAGGGTTCCCTGCCTGGCCTCCAAGCTTATACTGCGGTTCTCCGCTGTATTCAGCCATTATATCAACATAACCGGAACTGCCATTTAAAACACCTGTGCCTGAAATAGTCAGCTTTATACTAATGTTTATGTCACTCGTTGACGTATAGGTAACAGAGATCGGTCCGGAAGTATGTCCAGAGAGTACGTCTGCTGCAGGAGGAACAAGCAGCTGGTCACCACCGGACGTGTGGCCTATATCTAACTCCGCTGTTCCTCCTGTCGGGTTCGTTGGCTCAAAGCCACCCGTACTATAATGGATGGCAAAGATATGTGAATTCTTCTCAATAGTCATTATGGGATAGTTAACGATAGATCCTGCACCTGGGTTTGAATATGATCTCCTTGCAGAGAGAGACCCGTTACCGGACTGCAAGGTTACAGTATTAAACAACTGAGAAAAGTTGATCCTCTTTATCTTCAATGTACTGCTCTCCGTCAAGATACCCGTCTGGTTCCAAACTGCCGCAAAGTTTGCGGCAGTATGCGCAACACTGGCAACCAGGATATTATTCGAAGCGCCGGCTGTCAGGTCGGAAATAAGCATGGCCCTGGGATTTGCAGGCGCCGATGCTGTCGAAGTAGTAGCATTGCCGGAAAGATTGGCGGCGCTAACCGTATCCTGGTCATACGAGGCACTGTTGTTCGAAAGGCCGTTCAGATCCGTGGCCGGATCGAACCAGTAACGCCGATTAACTCCAAGATCATTCTTATAGATCTTTTCTGCGAGCAAATCCGTCTGAGTGGCAATATTGGTAGACCAGGTACCGGAGCCTTCACCGGACTGAGGTATCTCCCTGTTCTCCAAGACGTAACTAACCAACCCTTCAGCCAGACGGCCCAGGGACTCCTCTTCAGCGTCTTGCCTGACAGACTGCAACTGCTTTATCACGTTGGGGGCTATTACGGCGGCCAATATTGCCATAATGGCCAACACTCCAATCATTTCTATAAGTGTAAATCCTTGTTCACGCCTCAATTTGTTGCTCTTTCCAATAAAAAATACCAACCCTGTTAATCTATCTTCTAAATCACGAATATCGAACACCGAATAATGAATTCTAAATCCTAAATCCGATTCCATTATTCAATTATTATTGAATTCCTTCTACATCAATTCACTTCAACCTGCCCGACTTCCTATGCTCCTTCTTTTCTCCGTTTCATATAAGGAAGCCAGGAAACCAAGAGAAAACCAGGAGGATACAGACTTAGCTCTCTACAAGTATACACTTTTTCATTTTGCTACTTTCCTCCTCTACTCTTTCTTTTCTCCGTGCCTTTGTGTGAGTCCGAGCCTTTTCTCTTTTTTTCACCTGCCCGACTTCCTATGCTCCTTCTTTTCTCCGTTTCATATAAGGAAGCCAGGAAACCAAGAGAAAACCAGGAGGATACAGACTTAGCTCTCTACAGGTATACACTTTTTCATTTTGTTACTTTCCTCCTCTACTCTTTCTTTTCTCCG
>JAIQZR010000048.1 GCA_021777035.1 Candidatus Scalindua sp.
AAAATATGTCGGATGAGCAGAAAGCAAATGTGAAAGAAAACGCACAGGAACGAAAAGAATACAGAAGAGATAAGTGGGAAAATATGTCGGATGAGCAGAAAGCAAATGTGAAAGAAAACGCACAGGAACGAAAAGAATACAGAAGAGATAAGTGGGAAAATATGTCGGATGAGCAGAAAGCAAATGTGAAAGAAAACGCACAGGAACGAAGGGAAAATAGGAAAAAGAGATGGGAAGGCACGTCGGATTAAGAAGGAACGGATATAAAAGAGAGCGGGGCCACGAAGATAAGTGGCAATGATGGCAGTGACAGTAATTGACCACTATAAGCACCAGAAGCGATACTAAAACTCCGAAAACCATGCCCATGAGTCAGGGGTTTAATTATATTAGTGAGCCGATGAGAGATGGGTTTGGATAGCTTAGCTCCTTTACTACGTCCTGGTCGCACGCGAACTTTGACAAAAGAAGATGAGCGCGAGGTAAAAAGTTTGATTGTATGTAAAGACCCACGTCAACACGGTTTTGATTTTGGTTTTTGGACAAGAAAAATAGTTGCAGATCTTATAGAGGGCAGATTTGGTGTTATTCTAACTCTTAATTCAGTGGAGAGATTGCTTCATCGTCAAGGTTGGACTCAACAAAAGTCACTGCGGCGAATCTACGAGCGTGATCACGTGGCAGGATAAGAAACACCCCAAGATAAAGGAATTAGCCAAGAAGCATTGGGCTGAAATATTTTGGGTAGATGAAGCTTCTATCCGTTCCGACGATCCCTTACAACGTATCTGGGGCCTAAAAGAAGAGACATCTATTGTAAAAACCAGTGGACAACGGCAGTCAGTTAGCGCAATATCTGCCTTGTCGAACAAGGATAGTTTTTGGTATCACGTTTACTCAGGTAGATTTAATAGAGAGAAGTTTATGTTAAAACTCAAAGATGTAGTGCCGAAAAATGAAGGGTAAAAATCATAGTAAGTTGCAATCATCAGAGATACAGCTTTTGCTTGTCGAACTTCAGTTAAGCCTTTTCATATTAAATGCATTCCTTTGCGTACAACCACTATGCCGCTATCGGTTACTGTAAAGTGTTTAGAGTCTTCCTCCATGTCGTAACCAATACTCATGTTGTCTGGAATGTTTACTGATTTATCTATTATGGCTTTTCTAATTTTTACATTCCTACCTATCCTGACATTTCCCATTATGATTGAATCATAAATTTCAGAATTAGAACCTATTCTGATGTCAGGTGACAAAATACATCCCTCTACCTTTGCACCACTTATTATGCATCCTCCGGAAACAATAGAATTTATAATCATATCTTTTTGTTGATCTGGCAAATCTCTGTTAAAAACTGTTTTTGCCGGTGGATATTGTGCCTTATAAGTGCGGATTGGCCAATCTTTGTCATAAAGATTAAATCCTGGTGACACCTGCACGAGATCCATATTAGATTCCCAGTAAGCGTCCAGAGTGCCGATATCGCGCCAGTAGTTGTTTCCATCTCCAAATGGGTATGCATATACTCTCTTTGAGTGTATCATTTCAGGTATTATGTTCCTTCCAAAATCATGGTTTGTATTCTTTTTAGTGTCATCAATTATCGCCTTAACCAGTGTTTCGGTATTAAACAAATATATACCCATAGAAGCGAATGTCACCTCGGGATTATTTGGAGAAGAGATTGGCGCAGAAGGTTTCTCATAAAATCCAACAATCCTATTGTCTTCATTTGTTTGTATGATACCAAATCTTTTCCCTTCTTCTAGTGGAACATCCATACTTGCTATTGTAAGATCGGCTCTCTTTTCCTGATGAAAGCGAATCATATTTCTGTAATCCATTTTGTAAATATGGTCTCCGGAAAGTATCAAAACCATTTCTGGCTGTTCTTTTTCAAGTGTGTATATGTTCTGGTAAACCGCATCTGCAGTCCCCTGATACCATTGATCACTGATCCTTTGCTGGGGAGGGATCTGTTCTATATATTCACCTAATTCATTATTAAAAATATTCCATCCAAGCCTCAAATGTCTATCTAAAGAAAAGGATTTGTATTGTGTCAGAACTACTATTTTACGTAATCCCGAATTCAGACAATTACTTAACGTAAAGTCTATTATTCTGTATATGCCCCCAAAAGGTACAGCCGGTTTTGCTCTGTCCTTTGTCAGGGGATAAAGTCTTTCTCCCTGTCCTCCTGCCAGAATGATGGTAAGTACATTGTCTAGAGACATATTTTTATTCTCAATATTGATTAACTTAAATAACCTGGTATTAATGTTTGATACGCTGAGGACTCCTGCTTACCTTACGTTAATTCAGGAGTCATTCGCTTTATTTACCAATACTTCTTTGATTTTATCCTTTAATTCTGACAGGTCTGATGATTTTACTACGTAGGCATCTGCCATCCATGACATAAAACTGTCTTTATAATTGCTGTAAGCTGTGTTAATGATAACAGGAATGGCCTTGTTTTTACTTAAAATCCGGCCCATTGCCTCAATACCATCCATCTTAGGCATGTTTATGTCCATTACGACAACATCCGGTAGTTGTTTCTGGACTTTTTCAAGAGCGTCTTTGCCATCAGATGCGGTTACAACTTCATAGCCGTCATGCTTTAATTCTTGTTCATAGAGTAAGCGTTGATTCTTGTCATCTTCTACAATGAGGATAGTCTTCATTACGACAAACTCCTTTCCGTTATGTTACCGGTAGTGTCAGCAATATAATTATTCCCTTACCCGGCATGTTTTTGATATCTATGTTGCCGCCATGATCCTCAATAATTTTCAGACTTATAGGCAGGCCAGCTCCTGTGCCGTTAGGTTTTGTAGTAAAGAACGGATTAAAAATATTTTCTAATACTTCCTTTGGTATACCCTCGCCATCATCAACTATTTCTATTTCAATTGACTCAATCCCTGATCTTATTTTTATATCAAGATTGCCGCCACCAGGCATTGCCTCTACCGCATTCATCATAATATTAAGAAATACTTGTTTGATTTGGATTGGATCAACAGCGATTTCAGGCACGTCTGTTTCAAATTCTTTATGTACATTTATATTTTTTTCCTGGAAATAGTTTTCCATCAACATGCATGTGCTTTCCATTATTTCACTTATTTGTATATCAATCTTTTCCGGTGTGGATGGTTTGCCAAAATCGGTAATATTTTTGAGTATCTTTTCTAAACGTTTTACTTCTTCTATGATTATGTCAATATTAGTCTTGATTTTCGAGTCTGTAAAGGTAAAACGGGAGAGCGCTTTGGCAAACCCGCCGATAGTTACCAGTGGGTTTCTTATCTCATGCGCGACGTATGATGACATAGAACCTATAGCGGCCAGCCTTTCCGAACTTATAAGTCTCTGCTGTGTTTCTGTAAGTTGATTAATTTTGTCTTCAAGCCTTTTGTAGGTTTCAGCATTTTCAATTGCCATCGCAGCCTGATTGACAAACATTGTTAACGTGCTGACATGATCGTGAGATATTGGTTCTCCTGTATAGATGTTATCTGCGACAATAACACCAATAGTTTCATTTTTTGCGATAAGAGGCACACAGACAAATTCATTAACCCCCAGGGCCTTTCTGAATTCATCTGGTACACGTGTATCTTTAATGGCATCTTTAATGATTATGGGTTTCATTTCTTTTGCGCAGGATACGACAACTTCTCTCGTATCTGACAATGAATACACCATCAGCTTTACCATTGTATTAAAAGGAGTGTCTATATTATAGCTGAAATCTAATTCATTGAATATATCTTCCAGAGAACTATATTTACCTGACAACTCCTTCCAGATTTGATTTGCCTCTTCACGAGAAGATGGCCCTACCGACAACTTGCCATTCAAGACATTATGATTTTTATTAACCAAAAATAGCATAGCGCGATTAAACCCAAATGCATAACCGGAAGTCACGCATGTCAGAATCAAGTGAAGTAGTTTGTCAAGATGAAGAGTCCCCTGCATTGCTTCACCCAACTTCTGCAATAACAAAAGCTTATGTACGGTCTTTTCACTCTCGGTAGAATCTATGGTTAGCATTAAAACACTATTAATATTTTCCTCTCCATTGTTGATAGGTATGGCCACATGTTGCACACACGTTTTATCCAGATTTTCAGATTCAATCCAGGTCTCAATTATGTCGCCGGCCTTTCCATTGAAGACATTTGCAGCCGGGCAGCTACCAGTCCCAACCTCGTCACAATGATATATATCGTGGCAATGTTTACCTAAGGGTGATTCCGTCAGATGCAACCAATCGTTTAAGGTCTGATTGGCCCATGTAATTTTCAGCTCGTTATCAAGCAGGCATAAGCCTACTCCAATAACATCAATTATTTTATCTTTACTTCTTCTCTCAAATTTCCTCCGTTCCTTTAAATCTTTTGACACTTCAGGGTATTCAGCATCTTTCTGAGTGGAATCTGCTCTTAAATCCAGACACGTCTCCTCAATCTTTTTTAAGAAGCTTTCATCAAGAGGCACTCCTCTGTATTCATTGAGAAGGGTTTTTATCCTGTTTATTGTTGTCTCGGAATTGGTTTTTGAAAGATCGTTATTCATGTTTATGGGATTGAATTTCTTAAAGTTTCAGCAGCCTGCTCAGGATGCATTGGATTAATATAAAACCCTGTACCCCATTCAAATCCTGCTATGTTTGTAAGTCTGGGGATTATTTCTATGTGCCAATGGAAACTCTCCGATTCGTTTATATTAAATGGAGCACTATGGATGACATAATTATATGGTGGAAAGTCTAAAATTGCCTCCAGCTTGGTAAGCACACCCTTTAAAACAGTTGCCAGATCGTCTATCTCGAATTTCTGTAAGCTTTCAAAATGAGCCTCATGTTTTCTTGGAAGGATCCATATCTCAAAAGGGAATCTAGAGGCAAAAGGAGCAAAAGCGACAAAATTATCTGTTAAAATAATTATTCTACTATTTGTGTCTATTTCCTGCTGTACCATATCGCAAAAGAGACATCTTTCTCTGTGTTGGTAAAATGTTTTGGCGTTTTCCATCTCATTTTCAACCAGTTGGGGGACAATCGGTGTCACAATCAGTTGTGAATGAGTGTGTTCAAGTGATGCACCTGCAGAAAAACCGACATTTTTAAACAACAGCCCATAAACAAATCTTTTGTCATTCTTTAAATCAATCAGGCGATCTCTGTAACACAATAGGACTTCTTTAACATTTCCATTATCAAGTGATGTAAGAGACTGAATATGCCGTGGGCTTTCTATTATGACTTCATGAGCGCCAATACCATTCATAATGTCATAGATACCTTCTCCTCGTTTGTTTTGTTCACCTTCTACCTGCAACGCAGGAAACTTATTTGGGACAACCCTGACCCTCCAACCACCGGTATTTGGCATTGCTCCATTATCTCTATATGCCAGAATTTCAGGCGGTGTCTTATCTTCATTACCTTCGCAGAAAGGACAGAAACTGCTTTTAATTATTTGAGGGTTTGTTTTGAAATCCGTAGGCCTTGCCGCCCTTTCAGTGGCTATAATCACCCAACGACCGGAAACAGGCTCCCTCCTTAATTCAGACATTTATTCCTCCTAACGAAACAGTATTCACTCTTCACGAAATCAGAAATATTTTGATTGATTTTATTAATCATTTTACACCTCATTTCACTGAAAAATCTTAATTTACTACCTCTAAATAGTGGCTGCAAGACATCGGTGTTTCAGTATAATAAATTTCAAGTGGATTGGAAAGAAACAAATGTTTATGAAAGATAGATTCTGTATAAGATGGCAAGCAGTGAGAGATGTATGGCCATTTTATCACATTACAATAGAAAGACGTTGATAAACTAAGATAACTCAGTAGTATCGTCTCCATCGATTTCACATATTTTAATATCCAAGAATCACCGGATTTATGTATAATGTGCACATTACTGAATTAGGTACTGATATTGATTAAAAAACAGTTTTATAAGAATCGAATTTTTTACACTTGTTAGTTGAATCTAAGTTATATCATTAAGTAATGAAAGATAGAGAAACTCGAACAGAAGGCGTAATCCATAAAGTTAACTTTATTACGGATCATGACATATATCTTTTCAAGGAAGGAAACCACCACAGGCTATATGACAAGCTTGGGGCGCATATCATAACCAATGATGAAAAGAGCGGAGCTGTTTTTGCTTTATGGGCGCCTAATGCGGAAAGTGTTTCCGTAACAGGAGATTTTAATGGATGGAACAGAAAATCTCATCCACTGAAGGTAAGAAACGATGGATCCGGTGTGTGGGAGGGGTTCATACCCGGTATTAAGAATGGAGACATATACAAATACCGCATACATTCCAGACACAACAACTATAAAGTGGACAAAGGCGATCCATTTGCACCTTATTGGGAACAGCCTCCTAAAACTGCTTCGGTAGTTTGGGATCTGGATTATAAATGGAACGATAGTGAGTGGATGGCAAGCAGGCATAAACACAATGCCCTCAGCGCCCCGATTTCTGTATATGAGGTGCATATTGGTTCCTGGAAACGTGAAATTGGTAGAGGGAACGAGTTTCTTACCTATAGAGAAATGGCACATGAACTTACAGAATATGTAAAGGAGATGGGATTTACCCATGTCGAATTAATGCCGGTTACAGAACATCCTTTTTATGGTTCCTGGGGCTATCAGACGGTGGGATACTTTGCCCCTACAAGCAGGTATGGAACCCCTCAGGATTTTATGTACCTGATTGATCATCTTCACCAAAACGAGATTGGAGTTATCCTGGATTGGGTTCCCTCACACTTTCCATCTGACGAACATGGCCTGGCCTATTTTGATGGGACATATCTCTATGAACACGCTGATCCGAAGAAGGGATTTCATCCTGAATGGAAAAGTTATATTTTTAACTATAGCAGAAATGAGGTGCGCGCCTTCCTTATAAGCAGCGCAATCTTCTGGCTTGAAAAATACCATATTGATGCTATAAGGGTGGACGCAGTGGCTTCCATGCTATACCTTGACTATGCAAGGGAGGAAGGAGAGTGGATACCTAATAAATACGGAGGCAATGAGGATCTGGATGCCGTAAACTTTATAAAAGAATTAAATGAAGCCGTTTATGTCTCTTACCCTGATGTTCAGACCATAGCAGAGGAATCAACAGCGTGGCCTATGGTATCAAGGCCAACATCTATTGGAGGCCTGGGGTTTGGCATGAAATGGAATATGGGATGGATGCATGATACACTTAAGTACTTTTCTAAGGATCCTGTTTATAGAAAATCGCATCATAATGAAATTACTTTCAGCATATGTTATGGATTTTCAGAAAATTTCCTTCTTCCCCTATCCCATGATGAAGTAGTCCATGGCAAAGGTTCTCTTATAGGGAAAATGCCGGGTGATGAATGGCAGAGATACGCTAATCTGAGAATTATATTTGGGTATATGTATGGCCACCCGGGAAAAAAACTTCTATTCATGGGATGTGAATTTGCGCAATGGAAGGAATGGAATCATGATGAAGGTCTAGAATGGTTCGTTTTGCAATACCCTCTTCATAAGGGCATACAGAATTGGGTTAAAGACCTGAATCACTTTTACCGGAAAGAACCGATACTGTACAAGTCAGATTTTTCAGCAGATGGTTTTGAATGGATAGACGTCCATGATTGGAAACAAAGCATAATAAGCTTTATCAGAAAATGTAAGGATACTGACGATGTAGTTCTTGTTGTTTGCAACGCCACTCCTGTGCCAAGACACAACTACCGTGTAGGTGTACCACAGGGAGGTTTTTGGAAGGAAGTCTTAAACAGCGATGCGGAAATGTACGGCGGAAGTGGTTGTGGCAATTCCGGAGGGGTTACCGCCGTGGCGGTACCTGCACATGGAAGAACACATTTGCTTAACCTGACATTACCACCTTTGGGTATTTTGTTCTTTAAACACACGAACTGAACATGAATAAGCATATCTGCATACACGGGCACTTTTACCAACCACCGCGAGAAAATCCATGGCTTGAGGAGATTGAATTCCAGGATTCAGCTTATCCCTATCATGACTGGAACGAAAAGATTACTGATGAGTGTTATGCCCCGAATACCGCCTCACGTATTCTTGACACAGAGGACAGAATAATAGAAATAACGAATACGTACGCTAAAATCAGTTTTGACTTTGGCCCCACGCTATTATCATGGATGGAAAGACAGAAACCGGAAGTTTACCAGGCAATCCTTGAGGCAGACAAACTAAGTATGGAAACCTTCTCCGGACATGGTTCCGCAATAGCCCAGGCATATAACCATATGATAATGCCCCTTGCAGATAAAAGGGACAAGTATACCCAGGCAATATGGGGGATAAAGGATTTCGAAAAAAGATTTAACAGATACCCCGAGGGAATGTGGCTTCCGGAAACTGCCGTTAATATAGAGACCCTTGAAGTGCTGGTAAGCCTGGGGATTAAGTTTACAGTCATCGCCCAGAAACAGGCAGCAAGGGTAAAGAGGACAGGTGAAACAGAAAGTTGGGTTGATGCAACGGAAGAAAAAATTGATCCTAAAAAGCCTTATCTCTGTGTCCTTCCATCCGGGCATCCCATAAACATCTTCTTCTATGATGGCCCTATCTCACAGGAAGTATCCTTTGGGAAGTTACTTAAAAATGGAGAGGTGTTCGCAAAAAAACTGCTTTCTGCATTTAGTAACGAGAGTGACCATCCCCAAATCGTTCATATAGCGACTGACGGAGAGACATTCGGACATCATCACCGTTTTGGTGATATGGCGCTCTCCTATTGCCTGAATTATATTGAATCCGGCAATCACGCAAAGATCACTAACTATGGTGAGTATCTTGACAAACACTCTCCAACCCACATAGTTGAAATTGTTGAAAACTCATCCTGGAGTTGTATACACGGAGTAGAAAGGTGGAGAGATAATTGTGGATGCAACTCCGGAAATCAACCAAAGTGGAATCAAACCTGGAGAAATCCATTAAGAGAGGCTATGGACTGGCTGAGAGATACACTTATTACTATTTTCAGTGATGAGGCATCCTGCTGCTTTAAGGATCCATGGAGTGTAAGGAATGACTATATTGCAGTCATACTCGACAGATCAACAAAGAATGTGAAGGCTTTCCTGAACAGACACGCTTCCAGGAAACTTACCATGAAAGAAAAGGTGATGGTATTGAAATTATTGGAGATGCAGAGAAATACCATGCTGATGTACACCAGTTGCGGTTGGTTCTTTGATGATGCCTCCGGTATTGAAACGATTCAGATAATGCAATATGCGTCTAAGGCCATTCAATACGCGGAGGAGTTGACCGGTCTGTCTCTTGAATCGGAATATCTGGAATATTTAAAGAAAACACCGTGTAATATGTTTGAAAATGCAGCCGTAATCTACGAAAAGTTTGTAACGCCTGCCAGGAGTGATCTCTTGAGAGTAGGGGCTCATTACAGCATCTCATCCATATTTGAGGATTGTCCTGAAGAAGAAATGAAAACGTTTCGTTATACGGTAAAGAGTAAAGTGTGTAACAGGACAGAAGCGGGAAAACTTATACTCTCTATAGGGAAGGCGGACATCACCTCTGATATTACATGGGACACGAAAATAATCGACTTTGCCGTGCTGCATTTAGGAGACCACAATATAAGCGGCGGCGCAAGAAATTTTGAAGGGGATGAGGGTTTCTCCGTCATGCAGAGTGAGATAATGGATGCCTTTGGAAAAGGCAGTGTTCACGAAGTAATAAGGCTTATGGATAAGCATTTTAGTAATAACATATATTCTATCTGGCACCTCTTTAAGGATGAGCAGAGAAAGCTGCTGCACCGAATACTTCAATTAACGTATCTAGAAGCCGAAACCTCTTACCGGCAAATATATGATAATAACTACGCTATAATGAATATTTTCCATGGTCTGAATATGAAGATCCCAAGGCCGTTCTTTGCCGCGGCTGAGTATATACTCAACACGGACTTGAAAGAAATATTTGACCATGAAGATTTAAATGTAAAAAGGCTTAAGAAATTAATAGATGAGGCTGAAAAATGGTCTGTTACGATTGATAAAACAACCCTGGAGTTTTCTGTAAGCAAATGGATTAATACCCAAATGAAAATGCTTAAAAGGAGACCGGAAAATACAATGCTTTTTAAAAAAATTGATAAGACTCTTCAGATGGTAAAACCGTTATCCTTAACTCTCGATTTCTGGTTGGCCCAGAATACCTATTACTCGGTCGGAATGGATTTATACAACACAATGAAATTGGACGCATCAAAGGGTAACAAGCGGGCGGAAGAATGGATAGAGAATTTTCTCAAACTTGGCCGTGACCTTAAAGTAAAAATATAAACAGGGAAAAAATATGGACAAAAGAGGAAGCGGTTTACTCCTGCATATTACATCACTGCCATCGCCTTATGGTATTGGTGATATTGGGTCAGAAGCTTATAAATTTGTAAATTTCCTTGCAGAGACTAGCCAAAGTTTCTGGCAGATACTTCCGTTAAACCAGACATGTATTGCCTATGGTAACTCTCCTTATAGCAGTTTTTCAGCATATGCCGGAAATACGCTCTTGATAAGTCCGGATCTAATGGTGGAAGATGGGATTCTCTTGAAATCAGATATAGAAGACCATCCTTCATTTCCCCGGGAAAACGTTGATTATGATGCTGTTACAAAGTATAAAAAAGAAATCTTTAGAATTGCATTTGAAAAAAATAAAGGCAGTTTAGTTGAACATCACGAATTTAATAGATTTTGTGATGAAAATTCCTATTGGCTGGAAGATTATAGTCTGTTTGTCTCTATTAAAAAACATTTTAATAATGTTGATTGGAGCAAGTGGCCGGAACACATCAGGGATAGAAGAGAGGAAGAGCTTAAAGAGTGGAAAGAAAGATTGCAAGAAAACATATTGAAAGAATATTTTCTTCAATATATTTTCTTTAAACAGTGGTACTCTCTTAAAGATTATTGTGACGATAAAGGTGTGCACATAATTGGCGATTTGCCTATCTACGTTAATTGTGACAGTGCTGATGTATGGGCAAACCCGGAAATTTTCAAGTTAAATGACGAAAAAAAACCTGTTTTTGTTGCCGGTGTTCCACCGGATTATTTCAGCTCTACAGGTCAATTGTGGGGGCATCCTGTTTATGATTGGACTGTTCTCAAAGAAACCGAGTACCTATGGTGGATAAAACGCATAGAGCACAACCTTAAGTTCTTCCATATGTTCAG
>JAIQZR010000049.1 GCA_021777035.1 Candidatus Scalindua sp.
AAAACCATTGAGATTAGACCACATAACACTATACCAAAGTGGAACTATACACTTATACCAAACGGTCGATACGTATCGACTAATTAATTGTTGAGAATTTTGACCTCAAGATTGTAAAGTTATTTTTTCGCGTACCCTAAAGTGACGAAATCCCTTGTGCACTATCGTACACGTACTGATGTAATTAGTCATCTGTCAGTAGTCAGTCTCAACTCTTTTCTTCGCGTACTTCGCGTCTTAGCGTGAACATTCTTTCTTTTTTTTCGTGAAATTCGTGTCTGGGAATCAAACAATAAGTTTTATTACCATCGCGACAACACAGATTGTAAGTACCACTCTTATCCAGCGTTCACCTTTTGCAACAGCCCAATGGCTCCCAATCCAACCTCCAAGACCCATCCCGGCAGCCAGGCAGAGTCCAATTTCCCAACACACTTTGCCGTTGAAGGCGAATACTATCAGTGCAAAGATCGTATAGATACCGGCAATGAATACCTTGTGGCTATTGGTTACCACAAGATTAAATTTCGTAATCGTGGTCAGGGCGGCAATAATTATAAAACCGACACCGACCTGTATGAACCCTCCATAGATCCCGATAAAGAAGAGGGCTGTCATTGCCGTAATGAGCTGACGGCGTCCTAAACTGTTTGAGTTACCACCGCTATTTTGATGATTTTCAGCAGGCGACTGCGTCTGCCTCAGGCGAGGGTTCCGGAGGATGAGTCCGAGGATGAGCAGCATTATAACAGCAAGTACTCTTCTGAACAGGATGTCGGATATGTCTACGGCAAAGTAGGCTCCGATGATGGCACCTAAGATTGCAGGTATTGAAAAGAGGAGGCTCAGTTTAAAATTAGAGACACCTTTCTTCTTGAAGCCTGCAACGGCAAACGCACATTGAGCGACGATCGCAATACGGTTAGTCCCATTTGCTACCGCAGTTGGTAAGCCAAGAAAGATGAGTATCGGCAGGGTAAGCAGTGAACCACCACCGGCAAGGGTGTTGATGAATCCGGCCAGTATGCCAGCGGTGAAGACAACAGGTATGTGCCAAAGTTCCATAAAGAATTCTATTCACCGCAGAGGCGCGAAGAAAAACAAAAAAATAATTAGCCACGGATTTACACGGATCAACACAGATAAAAAAACAAATTCACCGCAGGGAGCGCAGAGAAAAAAGAGATCTTCCTTTACTTTTCTCCGTGTTCTCTACTGCCTTCGTGTGAGGAATTCAGTTTTTGTTTCCTGCAAGGTTTACCGACCTGAAATAGAAAGGGGGTACTTTGAGAGAGCCATGCCAGTCTGATTTGTCACCGAGGGCGATTATGTTATTAAACAGATCAAAAACATTTCCGGCAACCATACAATCCTTAACTCTTCCTACAATTTCTCCATTCTCTACAAGATAGCCTAAATCTATATTTACAGAAAACTCTCCGGCAAGCACATTGCTTTGGCCTCCTCCAAGAACCTGGTCTACCAGTATTCCGTTCTTCATATCTTTAATCATATCTTCAAACTTCATATCTCCAGGCTCAATTATCACATTAGAGTTTCCCGGAGAAGGTTGAGATGCGAAACTTCTTGTTCCGTTTCCGGTAGATTTGGCATTCATAATACCGGCAGTTTGCAGGTCATATATATAGTTCTTAAGTACCCCTGATTCAAAAAGTGTTGTTCGTCTGGCGGGCACACCTTCGTCATCGCACATATAACTGCCATCAGCATAATCAATAGTTGGATCATCGTATATGCTGATCCTTTCATCTATTATTTTCTGTCCTAGTTTGCCTGTTAGCGGAGAAACACCTTTCTGCACCATCTTGCCATTGCATCCGGTTTCAAACGTTGATAATAAAGTCCCGACAGCCTTGGAAGTAAAGACGACAGGATAACTGGCAGTAGATATTTCTACCTCCTTCTCTGCTAATTTTAAATCATTGAGTGTTTTTGTCGTGTGTTTGTCAAGGTCATCAACCACTTTAGCGGAACTTTCGCCTTCCCCAACCCATAATAACCCTTTATCTTTAACAAGTAATATATCAATACTTGTTCCAAAAGAAGTTGATTGGGCGCTTACGTCCAGGCCGCTTGAGTTAATTACACGGCTTTTACCAACACCTTTTCCTATACTGACACCACATTCGTAGTTTGAATTAACTGATAAGGCTCTTTCGATCGCCTCTTCACCAATTTGTATACCTTTTTCAATAGGGTATTTCACTACATTTTCATCAAACAGTTTGACATCTTTTAATTGGTTTCCCTTCTGAAATTCAAATTTTGCTTCCTGTCCAAACTCAGCACTTTCTAAGGCATTTGTAACAAGCTGCTCAGGCTTCCTGAAATCAGTGGTACTTGAAAAACCGATTTTCCCGTCTTTGATTATGCGCAAACCGATACCTCTGATTGATTTGGTATATACAGATTTTAATTTATTGTTTTCGAAACTGATTGATCTGGACTCTCCCTCTTCATATATCACCTCTGCTGAATCAGAATATTTTAACGCCAGATCTAATGTCTTTTCTTCAATGTTATTTTTCATTTTTGTTATTGTTCTCTCATTTTAAAAGTGGGTTTGTCTTTCTTGTCTTCCTCCCGGTCAGGAGTCTCAAGTTTTATTCTTAAACGTAAGTTATTTGCGCTATCTGCATATGCTATAGCAGTTTCATAATTAAGCTTTCCTTGCATGTAAAAGTTGTAGATCGCCTGGTCAAATGTCTGCATGCCTTCCTGCCCACCTTCTTTCATCGCCTCTTTCAGTAGGCCAATCTCTTTTTTCAGGATTAGATCCTTTATCCTGGGTGTATCCATAAGTATTTCCAGGGCGGCTATTCTCTTGTCATCAACAGTGGGGATAAGCCGTTGGGAAATAATGCTCCGCAGATTAAGTGATAACAGTAGATATATCTGCTCGTGTCTTTCGGCAGGAAAAAAATTTATAATGCGTTCTATGGACTGGTTAGCATTATTGGCATGAAGAGTGGAAAGACAGAGATGGCCGGTCTCCGCAAAGGCAATGGCGGCCTCCATTGTTTCCGTGTCACGTATCTCACCTATAAGTATAACATCAGGAGCTTGTCTCAATGTGTTTTTTAAGGCTTCAGTAAAGGAATTTGTATCAATCCCTACTTCTCTCTGGGTTATGACAGAGTGTTTGTGTTGGTGTACAAATTCTATAGGATCCTCCACTGTTATTATATGTCCTGCTGAGTGGCTATTCCTATAGTCTATCATGGCTGACAATGTAGTGGATTTGCCGGATCCTGTTGCCCCGACCACTATGACCAGCCCTCTCTTAGTCATTGAGATATCTTCTAGAGTCGCAGGTAGCCCCAACTCTTTGAATGACTGAAGCGGAATTTTTATCTGTCGAATGACAAGCCCAATAGTATTCATTTGATAAAATATGTTTACTCTGAAACGCCCTAGAGAAGGAGGAGACAATGCAAGATTCATCTCCTTATCTTCAAGGAAAGTTGCTTTCTGTTTTTCACTCATTATTGAGAAAGCAAACCTTTCTGTGTCTTCCGGCTTCAATGGTTCTCCGGGAATCGGTTCCGTCTTCCCCTCTACCCTGTAAGTAGGTGCAACCCCTGCCGTTATATAAACATCAGAAGCATCTTTTTCTACCATTATTTTTAAGAGTTCTTCTATATTCATTTTCTCACCTGAAAATTTTGTTTATGCACCATAGGAATCCAGGACTGATGTATTTGTCAGGTATGGCTTGACCTCCTCTTTAGAAACCACACCACCCCTTAACAGTTCCACAAGGGCTGCGTCCATTGTCTGCATCCCAAATTGTTTTCCTGTCTGCATTATTCCAGGTATTTGTGCGACCTTACCTTCTCTTACCAGATTTCTTACCGCGGGTGTCCCTATCATTATCTCTAAAGCCGCTACCCTTCCTGTACCATCACTCTTCTTCAGTAAATTCTGGGTAATGACTGCTAAAATGGATTCGGCGAACATGGCCCTTATCTGGCTCTGCTGCTCAGGAGGAAAAACGTCTATAACCCTGTCCACGGTCTTGGCGGCACTTGAAGTATGTAAGGTGCCGAAAACGAGGTGACCGGTTTCTGCCGCCGTCATTGCCAGGGAGATCGTCTCCAGATCTCTCATTTCTCCTACCAGAATTACATCAGGATCTTCTCTGAGGGCAGACCGTAATGCATTGGCAAAACTGTGTGTATTAGCCCCCAATTCTCTCTGGTTTATGAGGCTTAGTTTTGGTTCATAAACAAATTCAATAGGATCCTCTATGGTCAGGATATGGGTTTTTTTGTTCTGATTTACATAGTCCATCATGGCTGCCAGCGTTGTAGACTTACCGGAGCCGGTGGGGCCTGTTACCAGGACAAGGCCCTTAGTTTTATTTGTCAGATCGGCAAGTATTTTGGGAAGATCCAGCTCCTCAAGCGTCATTATTTTGGTAGGAATTGTTCTGAAAGCTATTGCTTCTCCCCTGGACTGATAGAATGCATTTACCCTGTAGCGGGCTATTCCTCGGAGATCTAAGGCAAAGTCTATCTCCTTTTTTTCCTCAAATATCTTACGCTGCTGATCATTAAGGATATCATAGAGCATTGAATGAACTTCTTCTCTTTGAAGAGGCGGCATATCTACTTTCTGAATATCACCATGTACCCTGATAATAGGAGGCTCTCCTGCACTTATATGTAAGTCTGAAGCGCCCCGCTCCTTTGAAAACGTAAGAATTTCACTAATATCCATAGCTATCCTTTCTTTTTGTTACTGATTATTACAATTTCCTTCTCTTAATAATTTTCAAATTATGTGATGATACATAAATATAAAAATCAGGTTATATTCTTGGATCAATATATAGGGGTGTGAGATTTTTTTAAAAGAGTCAGGGTTTTCTCACTATTTAAGTAGCTGTAGCAACGGAAAGGACCTCTTCCACTGATGTTAAGCCTTTCTCTACTTTGTCTACTCCATCCATTACGAGGGTCTTAAAATTCTGTGTTTCTTTGGCCTGCTTTACTATGACGTGTGGAGTCTCTCGATTTAGTATCAAGCTTCTCACAATGTCATCTACTACCAGTATCTCGTAAATGCCGACTCTACCCTTATATCCCGTGTTTCTGCAATAATCACAACCCACTCCTTTTGAAAAGGAAGTGCCTATTTTATCCTTCAGCCCAATGTCTCTCAGCATTTTCCCTTCAGGCACGTAGCTTTCAGTACAATGGGCACAATTACCCCTTACCAGCCTCTGTGCCACAATTCCTATTACTGATGATGCTATCAAAAATGGCTCTACACCCATATCTATCAAACGATTTATAGCTCCGGCGGCATCGTTGGTATGAAGGGTACTGAATACCAGGTGGCCCGTCATAGCAGCCTGAATGGCAATCTCTGCCGTTTCACTGTCTCTCATCTCTCCGATCATAACTACATCCGGATCCTGACGAAGAATGGCCCTTATTGCAGAAGCGAAGGTGATACCTGCCTTGACATTTATCTGTGTCTGTCTGACATATCCCAGCCGGTATTCTACAGGATCCTCTACCGTAATGATATTTATATCGGGAGAATTAATTTTGTTAAGAGATGCGTAAAGGGTGGTAGTTTTACCGCTACCCGTGGGGCCCGTAATAAGGATAACACCGTTTGGTTTGTCTATAAGCGATTGATAGATTTCAAGAGAGCCTTCCGAGAATCCCAGTTGTTCCAGTTTCATAGCCGCATTACTCTTGTCCAGGACACGCATGACCACACTCTCACCGTAAACGGTAGGCATGGATGATACCCGGAAGTCATACTCACGGCCTTCTACCTTTACCTTAAAGCGCCCATCCTGCGGGGCCCTGCTCTCAGCAATATTCATACCGGAGAGTACCTTGATTCTGGACACCAGTGTAGTACGTAGTGACTTTGGAAGGGCTGATGCCTGATACAATATGCCGTCCAATCTGTACCTGACAAGCATTGCGTCTTCCTCCTGTTGGATATGTATATCACTTACTCCTTCTCGAATAGCACGGTGCAGGATAGTATTCAGGAGCTTAACAACCGGGGCCTGTTCCAGCATCTCCTCTGAAACTTTTTCAAGGTCTAGCTCCTTTACCTTTTCTACCTCTACGTCTTCATCAATATCACCAAATTCAGTCTGAACAATCTCATCTACTATATCTGTGAGATTGTCCAATTCAGTGGTACTTCCATAATACCTGTCCAGCGCCTGCATTATCTGGTCTTCAGTACTTACCGTAATCTCGATGTCACATCCCAGCTTGTCCCTGATCTCATCAATCCCAAAGAGATTTTTTGGGTCAACAATAGAAATGGAGAGGTTGTTGGTTATTTTGAAGAGGGGCAGGAACTTATACGTGCGCGCCAGTCGTTCCGGTACCGGTTTTATTACTTCAGGATCAATAACATAGTTGTTTAGGTCCATAAATGGAACATTGTAATAGGATTCTAACGCGCTGGCGATCGAATCATTTGTCGCGAATCCCATACTGAGAATGACCTGTTCAATGGACGCTTCAGACGTTTGCTGCTCAACCTTACATTGTCTCACCTGGTCTTTAGTCATTATTTCCTGGCTTACGAGTATGTCTGCCAGCGAAATTTTTGCCTCATTTCTGGTTGATTTCTGAACCATATACGTTAATCCCTTAACACTTCTCCACTGGTTATTTCTAAATCCCTGATGTGTTCAGATACGGTTCTGATCAAGGAAAGATAATCTTTGCCGGCAGTATCGACAAAGCGTGTATAGTGCCATATGGCTTTTTCCAAGTGTCCCAAGCTTTCATAAATTATTGCCAGGTTATAGTGTGCTTCAGAATGAAACGGTTCTACTGACAGGACTTTTTCCAGGATTTCTATTGCTAGTTTTTCCTGCCCCTGGGCCTTGAATACAAGGCCCAGGTTTATCTGGCTCCTCAGATTATCTGGGTTAAGTTCCAGTGCCTTCCGGTATTCTGCCACTGCTTCTCCCTGGTCACCTCTAAGATAGTGTATTACTCCGAGGTTGTTATGGGCTTCGACCATCCCTGGATTTAATGATACAACATGATGGAAGTGTTCCATCGCCTTGCCAAGGTCATTCCCTTCTTTGTAAATCACCCCAAGGTTGTTGTGGGTCTCAGCATGATCCGGGTCTGAATTTAATACTTTCTCATATTCTTCGATGGCCTTTATCGTATTTCCCTGCTTCTGATGGTAAACTCCAAGATTAAAATATCTGACGACCTCACCTTCTGGCAAATGTTTTTCCGTAGAGACGGTAACCACTGGCACATTAGTTTTTTCAGAGGGCGATGTTCCCGCGTTTTCCTTTACCATTTCTGCGATGCGAGGGAGCTTCTCCGAATCATCTACATCTAGTATATTTTCTAATTTCTGCATTTCAGGGGCAGCATGCGTACTGTTCATAATACCGTTAAGATAGAAATTGCCGGCAATTAATACGGTAATACATATATACCTGGCATATCGCCTTGTAAATGGACTGGATAAAAACAGATTTAAACCAACGATAAATAAACGATACACAGTTAGTTCCTCAACACCCTTTAGACATATTCTCATAATCGACTGTGACATAATTATCTCCTGATCAAGGTAAATGTATTTTTATTCAAGGCGGTGGCTTTCCATCAATAAAATAGCAATGATAGAAACGGAACCTGTACACCAAAAACAATCCGTCGGGTGAAAAGGTCTCCACTACAATTTAGTTTAATGATATTGCCTGCTCATCACTCTTTGAACCTATTCAAAATTTTGTTTTCTGATCATTTTGTATTTCTCTCTGATTTTTCCAAAGTCTTTAGCCCTGGGGCCTATGATAGTAGGTGTAATAAGTATCACCAGCTCTGTTTTAATATTCGACTTTAACTCTCTACGAAACGCCTTTCCAATGTAGGGGATATCACCCAGAAGAGGAATTTTAGATATTTTATTATTAACAACATTCCCCATTAGACCAGCGATTAAAACAGTCTCTCCTTCACTGACAGTTACGATAGTCTCAGTTTCTCTCGTATCTATAGCAGGCCTGGTCGCAGGCGCAAGAACGGGCCCACCTGTCCTGATTGCAATTAGGGAGGACACACTGGGATGAACTTCCATGGTAATCACTCCATCAGAATCTACGTGCGGTGTAACGTCAAGAAATACACCGTAGTTAAAGGGATTTGCGGTTGTAGTGGTAATTACACCTCCTGCCCCTGATGCACTTTGCTGGGTCTCAAAAAATACATCCTGAGTCACACTGCTGAGAATGGCGTTTTGACCATTTAATATAGAAACCTCTGGGGCTGAAAGCACTGTAACGGTTCCCTGGGACTCCAGTGCTGATATGAGGTAACTAAAATCACCTGTAGCTTTACCAATCTGAAACAGATCAGCTACATCGCCTGGTCTCGCCTCATTAGTAGGAGGAACTGACCCTAATGCAGGAGCAAGTCTCGATGTAATGATTAAAGGGTCTGTCTTACCGGATAGAGGCCCAATATTCTTAAGTGTCGCACTCCAGTTTATACCAAATTCGCTGCCTTCTTTGAGGGTTACTTCCAGCATCTTTGCCCTGATGTGTATCTGTGTTTTTACGGAGGTTCTGAAAAAGTCTATGTATTCTTCTATCTTCTTCATTATCGGCCGGTAATCAGTAACCGTTATGTAGCCTACCCTCTTGTTTATCGTCAGTTTTCCCGTATCGGGAGACATAAGGGCAATGATTCCTGACTCCAGCTCTTCCCATACATCTACAGTTTCTTCAATTGAAAGAGAACCAAAACTTGCGCCACCGGCAATTTCTTCTCCAGCTCCTGTAACGGCCCTGACAGAGCTGGTAGTTTTCCTTTTCGATGTACTGTAAACAAACTCAAAGACTTGTGTCACCATTCTCGGGTACGAGACCCTGAGAATGGTGTCTTCGATAGTATACTCCAGCCCTAAGGGTTCCAGTAAGATAGTTAAAACCTTTTCCAGGGGTAAATCCTGAAAGCTTACAGTCACCAGTCCTGTCGCGTCAGGATCCACAACAATATTATATTCCGGTAACTCCCTTGCAATGGTGAAGAGTACGTTTTTTAATTCCATGTTCGTTACCGACAGACTAAAAAACTTCTCTTTTTTCTTCACTTTATCTACCATCTGGATCAATGGCATTTCCTGCATAGGTGTAATTTTTTCAATATTTTCAGGAGCGATCTGGGTTACTGGCACCTCTTTCAGCTCCTCTTTTTTTTCGGCAGAAATACACCCTGCCAGGAAGATTACTGCAGTGATTAAGATAGTTCTTTTCACTTTTTCTCCTTAACCTTTGGTTTTACCTTTTTAATAACCTTTAGATTCGTTTCGGCCCCTCGCGCAGAGAGCTCTCTTTTCACTTTTTCTTTTCCCATCAATACCACCGCATCCCTCCTTATCTCAAGCACATATTCTTCGCCTACCTGATCACCTTCTTTTACCCATCTACCATTGATGTTAGCCATGGTATTCTTACCGCTTTGGAAGGTTCCGTTTACCCTGTCGGCAACCTCACCCTCTTTCCACTTATTAAACCCAAGGTAAAAAACATCCTCTTTTTTCTTGTTCTTTTCATTTTGCACAAACCCTACACCCGCAGGAAGAGAGAATGGACTGCGAAATTTCTCCCCTCTCTCCACGACATCTTTGCTCTTTTCAGCCTCATTACCATTCAAGGTTGTGAAACAAATCGATAGCATTCCAATAATTATGATATTCAGTAAGATGAGGCCCTTAGCTCTATTTTGTAACATAAGATGATTTCCAAATTTCAAGTTTTCAGTCCTGTTATCCGCGATTTAAATTTATGTATAGGAAATTCAAAGTCGGGCAGGTTACCCGACATTTTTTAACAGACATCATGAAGGCAAAGAATTTTGCCTACTTGACAATAGCGTCATTGACGGCCCCTTTTTCAACAAAAAGGCCTATCTTGACGTTTGATGCCAGCCCTGGATATATCGTTTCATCACTACTTATGTCTAATGTTTCAATAGTAATAAATGTGTTCCGGTTTTGAATGGTCTCCAGGAGTTCTTCCAGTTGTTTATATTTGCCCCGCAAGCTGATATCCAGGACAACCTTGGTATAGCCGGGGAGAGGAGTCACTACTTCTCCCGGTTTCTTTTCTTCTTCCGTCTGAGGAGGCGGAGGTTCCTGGACATTAGCATACATATTTATGACCTTCATTTTCAGCCTTTGCGCCTCATCCTCTATGGTCTTGATCAGTGCGATTGCATCCTCTTTTGCGGCAATTCTGACTTTGAGCAGCTTGAGTCGCGCTTCCATCTCTTCAACTTTCTTCTTTAACGGGTTGAAGAGACCGGCATGCATTCTGGCAGTTTGTAGTGCTTTCTCCTTTACTTCGATTTCCTTGCGTATTTCTACTGTTTTTTTCTCAGAAGGAGCATAATAGAGCATGTAAAATCCTGCTAATAAGGCTATTGCCACTACAAGACCCAACATAATACGCTCTTTTTTGTTTAACTTTGAAATATCCAACTTTGAAGCCAAGGTCTCTTATCCTCCGATAAAATTATATTGACAACTTAGCAGGAACCTTAATCCATTCACTGTATAATCCTTGTCCTCTTCCACAGAAAGCATACGTACGTCATCAAATAGGGGAGAGTCTTCCAGAATAGCCATAAAATTTGACATCGCCGAGCCTCGTTCGTCCAGAAAAAAGGCCGTACCCCATATCCGGATCAGTTTTTTACCTGTCTCTGAAATAACTTTGATTTGCTCCAGGCGAGTATTATCAGGCGTGGAGGATCTTATCTCTTTCAGTATCCTGGCCGAGTCTATGCTCTCTCTGAGTTCCTGAGGAAAGGAGTTCATTTCTGCCTCCAGTTTTCTCTTCTTTGAGCTTAACATAAGAACCGAACTGCTTATTGGATTTAAAGACTCGAACTCTTTTGTTTTCTGATTTAATTCAACTCTGGTTTCTGCAAGCTTACTCGATACATTCCAGTAAAGTAAAAGAATAATGATTACGGAAATCACACCAGGAACAACCAGAGGCTTAACAGGCCCAAGGTCTTTCCTTGTCTTCCTTTGGCTGAGAAGGTTGATGCTGCCCCTCTCCCATGCGGCCAGTCCGATGGCAGTGACAAAGGCTGGCGCCACATCTATGACACTGTTTTCAGGAATTTTTTTTGCAAAGCGCACTCCTTGAAACGGATTATCCGATTCTATCTCTACCCCCAAATCGCCGGCTAGAAATTCACCTAACCCTTTCAGCATTGAACCGCCGCCGGACATGATGATCTTATCCACCTTGGATATTTGAAACTCCGTTTTGTAAAAATCAAGACTGGTACTGATTTCGCCTAACAGCTTTTCCAGAGCGGGCCTCATGAGTATTGACAGTTGGTTGAAAGAGATACCGTCCTTTGTCATCCCTGTTTTATTAGAGGGCTGATATCCGTATTCCTGTTTTACCGTTTCCGCCTCATTATGAGTAAGTGTATGATTTTCGCCTTCCTTTACGAAAGACTCTGTCAGCGCCTTTGTGATCTCATCTCCACCCAGATTAATGGCCCTCGTAAATTCCAGCACTCCATTGTTTAACAAACTAATAGTGCTCTTTTCAAACCCTATATCCAGCATAGCTATTATTTTCCCATCAGGTACTTGGCCGCTAAGCTGAAAGGCATTCCACATGACCATTGGGGCAACAGTCACCGCCACAGGTTTCAGGCCTGCCGCGCGAACCAGAGATTTTTCGTTTTCTATAACATCCTTAGGTATTGTAACAAGCAGGATATCCTGTTCTTTTACACCTTCCGTCTCTTTTTCACCTACAACCATATAATCAACAGTCAGTCGCTCTACAGGAAGTGAGATATATTTAGCGGCTTCATACGGAATAACTTCAACAAGCTCGTCTTGCGGCATTGTAGGCATAGTAATTCGTCTTATAAAGACCTGAGGGCCTGACACCATAACGACAACGTCCCTGGTAGAGATCAACCCTTCAGCAAAACACGCTTTGATCAGCTTTGCCATCGCCTTGGGGTCTCTTTCCTCCTGTCTCATTTCCGGGGGCAATTCTTTCTTTGCCAGACCCTTTATATCGGTACCCTTACTGCCAGGAGTAAATTCTACGGCCTTTATCCAATTACGACCAATGTCCAGGCCCACTAATTTACTTTTACTACCCTTGCTTTTTTCTGGAATGGATTTATCTGACATAAGATTAAGACAACCACTAAGATTATTGTAATCAATTTTACCCGCTCGTTTTCAGAACGAATTTCCTCATTGTAATTGCTCAATATCAGGTTTGGGCAGGTATTTTATTCGTAAGTATAAGCCCTTCGCCATAAGGACGCAACTGATAAATATCTCCTTATCAGTTAATTTTGCTACTTTGCGGATACGGCTTCTTCCCAAGAGACAACCGTTATAATGGGCATTGTCGCATTTAACGCATCAAAATAATCTTCATTTATATCGATATCTACCGGCTGACCATTACCCGTCAGTCTGCTGCTGACACCATACTGAATTATTCCGCCATTTAAATTTGGGCTTTTATTTCCCCCTCCATTCATCGTTAAATCACCTTCACAGATTATTATACCGTTTACGCGGTAGTTGCCATTAAATACGGTAGTGTTCCCATTTATCCAATAGACACCAAATATTTCCATGTTCCCATTAACGGTAAGATTGCCTGTAACGTAAGTTACATTGGGCACACTCCCCGAATAATAATAGCTGCTGTTAGGATAATTATCAGAAGCAGGAAAGTCTCCGGGGTGATAGTGCCCCTGGTCTATAGCCATGGCCTTAAATATATTTTCGTCCAGTACTACTGCCGGACGATATACTATACCGGCTTCACTTCCGCTGGTATGGGGAGTAGGAAGACTTACCCCGTTACCATAAGTAACATTAGTGCCTGTGGTGGGGTTATCCATGTCAAAGTGCGAATTATTAGGCGGCCCGGTCCCCTCAATACCACCATCCGTATGCACACCGGGCGCTGCTGTATTAGAAGGAGAGGGCGAAATATCAGCTTTGACCTTTATCTGCCTCTTTGCAATTGTCGCACTGCCTATTTTGACCTTGCCGGTTGCTATAATTGAATAGAGTGAAGGGTCTGAAGAGTCATCATTATCATCATCCACTACATCATCGTTTGTACCGGTTATAACATCATCAGCTACATCCGGCTTTTCGAACCAATAGTTAGCCTCCTCAGTGCTGCTGGAGTAGACAACGTACGGAACGGCAGTACTTGTACCAAAGTTAAAGCTTCCCCCATAAAACCTGTACTGGGCATCCTGGAGGGCACACATCGCGGCCGTCTCCGCCAGATACTCGGCCTTGGTTGAATTTATGGTTATAGGTGCGGATACTTTCCACCCACCCATTATGGAGGTAAAGACCGTTCCCATCACCGACATAATGACCATCAACACGACGATGGCAAGTATGGATATCCCATCATCTTTATTTAAGATATCAGCAATTTTTTTAAAAGATTTTGTATTCATAATATTGAGTAATATCCAGCATCATCCGGTTAGGTTTTTGCAAGTAACACGTAGGGCAATCCTTTAGGCTTGCTTTCATACATAAGGGTTCGAGAATACGACAGAGACTAAGTATGCAATAAGTCATCAGCTTAACAAACAAGATCAAAGACCGTAGTTTCTGGGATAAATTTTGGTTCCCCAATTTGAGCCATCGGAAAACTGTATATCTATAACGACCCTGTTGATGGAACCGCTACCGTTCTCACTGCTGCAAGTGAAGACGGAAACATTTTCTGCCACAAGATTACCTGAAGTACTAGTGTCGGATGGCAGACTCGCTACGTCCGCGGCGCTCTGCCTCCTCAGCTTGCTTGTAGTCGCATTCCGTATGAACTTTACTGCTTTACCGGTATCTGCTCTTATAAATATCAGTTTATTACTACCCGCATTATTAATGCTATCAGCCATCCTTACCTCTCTACTTATTTTCTCCAATACCAGGATGGCATCATCACTTCTCTCTTTTCGTTTTTGCATGGCAATCTGCAGGTTTAAACTTTTGGTAAAGATCTGGAATATCATAGTCCCCAGTATTGAGGTGAGGAGTATCACTATAATCATTTCTATCAAGGTGAAACCGGCCTCCCCATCTCGCGGAGGATTATGTCTATATTTTTTTTTAGTTGGCATCGGGATTGTAGAAGTCCTTTGCTAGAATAGTCCACAGAACAACATCATTTGGTACATCTGTATTACTTACGGTTACCGTGACCTTTATATACTCTGTAGCAGTACTTGTGTCTAATGAGATGTCGCTGGGGTCATCAATATATCCGGCTCTAACCTCCCGTGAGTAAGTTCGTCCTTTCTTTGTGACAACAGATAAAGCAGGGTTTATTGGATTGCCGATTAAAGTACTACTGTTGGTTTTGACATAGGTATAACCTTCACTTCTGTAGTACTCCTCCAGTACCTCTTGGGCAAGATAGGTGGCCGTAGCATATATCTCAGGCCTGGTTCCCTGCTTTATACCTGATATAAACGGCAAGAGAAGCGCGGAGGATACGGTACCTGTTACGACTATAACTAAAATGAGTTCAAGAAGCGTAAAGCCTCTCTCCGATTGAACTTTCACTTGAATATCCCAAGACTAAAACTACATTCTAATATATAACTCCGGTTTTTTTAATATACTCATCCTAAAGAAGTTTTTCATTGGATCGTGGCCCTTCCGGTTATACTCGATACAATAATATCCTTATAGGAACTTCCGGAGGAAATCCTCAGCGTATCTCCCGCCCCATATGTTGAATCAGGCTCTCCGGAGGAATTGAAAATATATTCCAATACGGTAGTGCCGGAACCGACCGCGTTGAATATGGCGCTGGAGCGTTTCGGTAACACCTTTGATTCAATTACTTGATTTGAAGAGTCTTTTATCGTGTAGGTGTTGTTACCCCCGACAAAGACAATTTTTCTTATTGCGTACTTGCTCATTGCCAACTCCTGCGTATAACGAATATCAGACTTCACCTGTCTGGCAACGCTATAAAGATCTATGCTGCTAACATCGCCAAGTTTGGGCAATACAATTGCCATCATGATGCCCGAAATTACCACAACCATTATCAACTCGATGGTAGTAAAAGCTTTTACACCCCTATTTATCTCTTTTTGGCTCTCTTTTATTGCATCAATTTCCATCTGTTTTATTTAAAAGTCAACCGGGCAAACAGTTATTTTATGCGGACAGTTTCATCGGAAAAATCGTTGACCACACCTTAATATTGTTGATTCTTAATTCGTAATCATGAGATATTAATACCTCAAATGTGAAATCTGCCTGCCCGGCTAAACATTGTAAATTTTATACTTACTAGAAGCCACTGGTCTCCGTTATATATGCAGGGGTATCACCATTTTGGACAGCATAAGTCCATGTAAAAGTAGTACCTTTGTAAGTAAAAGTAATTAGAGTGGGACTAGTAGCAACAACCATAGTAGAAGTAACACCTCCCCCAAAAGTCGTGGCAGCCAGCACTTCGGCTAAGTCATAGGTATCTGTTATGTCCAGCAGATAAACGGCATGTTGCACTGATATCGTGCTGCTTATGGCACCTCCGACCCCTCTGGCAACACTTGTTTTCGCGTTGCCAGCCAGGCCGATAAACTTAGGTACCGCTATACCGGCTATTATGCCGAGAATCACGATAACTATGATAAGCTCTATCAGTGTGAAACCTTTCACACCCCTATTTATCTCTTTTTGGTTCTCTTTTATTGTATCAATTTCCATCTGTTTTATTTAAAAGTCAACCGGGCAAACAGTTATTTTATGCGGACAATTTCATCAGAAAAATTGTTGACCACACCTTAATATTGTTGATTTTTAATTCGTAATCATGAGATATTAATACCTCAAATGTGAAATCTGCCTGCCCGGCTAAACATTGTAAATTTTATACTTACTAGAAGCCACTGGTCTCCGTTATAGTTGCAGGTGTTTCACCACTTTGGACAGTATAAGTCCATGTAAAAACAGTACCTTTGTAAGTAAAAGTAATTAGAGTGGCACTAGTAGCAACAACCATAGCAGAAGTAATACCCCCACCAAAAGTCGTGGCAGCCAGCACTTCAGCTAAGTCATAGGTATCTGTTGTGTCCAGCAGATACTGTGCATGCTCTGAGGATATCGAGCCGGCTATGGCACCTCCAACCCCTCTGGCCGCACTTATTTTTGCGCTGCTTGCCAAACCAATAAACTTAGGTACTGCAACACCGGCTATTATGCCGAGAATCACGATAACTATGATAAGTTCGATCAGTGTGAAACCTTTTTCACTTCTCTTTTTTGGTAACATGCTCTCCTCCATTTAAAAAATTGTACAATTGTTTAGATTACGATGAAAACACATTCTTCACTGGCGCATTTATCCCTCCTGGGCAAAGCCGATAGAAGAGAAAACTGCCTGTTATTCTATCTACCACCTCCTTTCAGAAGCTTGAAGCAAAAAAAATTAAACGCGGTTATTAATGCTGTTCACTGTTCAGCCAGTTTAACCATATCCCACATTGGCAAGAATATGGCCAGCATAAGAAATAATACCATAGCTCCGAGAAAGGCTAGAAGTATGGGCTCGATAAGGCTCGAAATATTTTTAATAGCGTATTCCACATCCATATCATAATATTCCGAAACTTTCACGAGCATATTGTCAATCTCTCCGGACTCCTCTCCGGCAGACATCATCTGAATCACCATAGGAGTAAAAAACCTGGATTTTTTCATGGTAGCGGCCATACCCTGGCCTAGTTTTACATTTTCCTTGAGGTCAAAAATGACCTCGGCTATTAAAACATTTCCCACAACATCCGCACAAATCTCCAGGTTTTTAATAATTGGCAATCCGCTTCGGTTCAGTGTGGACATGGTCCTGGTAAAAATAGACATTGCGACTTTCAGGAAAATAGGCCCAAAAATAGGGGCCTTCAGTAAAAACAAATCCATCTGGCGGCGGCCTCGTTTGGTCTTGATATATTTCTTAAAAGCGAAAAATAAGAAACCCGCTCCACCGAAAAGAATATACCAGTAATTTGCAAAAATGTGATTTGCCCCCAACAACATCCTGGTTGCCAGGGGTAGCTCCATTTGCACCAGTTCAAAAATTTGTACAAAGTTGGGGACTACGAACTTCATCAATATGATCACGGCTATCAACAATACGCTTATGACGATCTTTGGATATCTCGTGGCGGCCTTTATCTTGGCCTTAGTCGCCGCTTCGTGTTCAGCCAGGGTTGCCAGTCTCTTGAGAATATCATCCAGAGTACCGGAAGCTTCTCCCGCTCTGACCATGTTTATATAAAGATCTGAAAAAACCTTAGGGTGCTCCCCAAGGGCATCGGCAAAGGAGGAGCCCGTCTGGATTTGCATTACTACTTTCCCAAGTACCTCCCGGAAAGACTTATTTTCCATTTGCTCGCCGAGGGCTTGAAGAGCCCTTATCAGCGGTATACCGGCAGCAAAGAGTGTGGAAAGTTGACGGTTAAAGGTTATGATGTCTTTAGGGCCAATTCTGGCTTTCAGAAAACTAATAGAAAGCCCTTTGGCCTTCGCCTTGGATTTGTCCTCATCTAAGGCGATGACTATATACCCCAACTCGCCCAGGCGTACTCTGGCCATATCGGCACCCGGCGCATCCAGGGTACCTGTAACCGCTTTACCGACTTTATCCCGCGCTTTGTATTTAAAGGTTGGCAGATTACCCTCTTTTATTATTTTTAATAGAAATAGTCAGTAGCATCCGGTTAGTTTTTTGCGTGTACCGTTTTTTACACCCGAACTGTCGGAAGAGACGTATGGCGAGGCTTTAGTCTTGCGATTAATGCACAAAAGCAAACCTAAAGGATTGCCTTACGTATTATGTGCAAAAAACTAACCGAACGCTACTGAGAAATAGTATGGTAAATTCTATTTTAATTCCAACCGCGAGTTTTATCATAGTTTATGTCTCCACGCAATAAAAAGATTGCTAATGTCATGCAGGATTTGGATCTGCTCCGGAAACACCCTGGCCTTTAATTAGAACCGTCGTGAAGGTGTTCTCGACTAAGTTGTATTCCGCACATAATGTACCAATTGTTTTGCATATTTTTTAAATTCCTTCATAAAATTTGATATAACTATATGATTTTATACATGTTGTCCGAGAATACAAAATCAGAAAAATTTGGTATTGATATTAAAGGACTTATGATGCAAAAAACTGCTGAAAATACCTATTCTTGTATAGCCTGTTAAAAAGTGTTTTGATTCTTTTTAAGAAAAATATGAGATCAATAGTATAAGTAAAAAAACAGACATTATTATAATATTCGGATTCTCTTTATAATTATGCTTTGTTTTCATACAGTTGCGGGGCAAAAATGGAACAGCATGGGTCATACTCCCCATTTTCCCCAAATCCGAGGCTTTACTTATAAAATTTAACGAAATAGTAACAACATTTATCCCTACTCGATATCCAGGGTTTTTTCAGAACAATATTGTAAAGTATTGTATTGGGTGTGACAGCTTCACTCAATCTACCTATTGTATAATTTTAAAATCCCTCATACATTAACATAGAATTTTTTTTGTATGTCAGGCTATGAGATGTTTAAGTTATTCAAATAGTTCTCTATTAAACTGATAAGATTATTTATATCATAAGGCTTTGTAACATAATCATCACAACCGCAGGCAAAGCCTAATTTCACGTCAGCCTCCTGTCTCCTGGCACTTACGACAATAATGGGTATATGCTTAAATCTGGTATCAAATTTTATAAGCCTACAGAAATGATATCCGTCCATCTTTGGCATCATGACGTCAACTAAAATAAGAAGAGGTCGTTTTTCCCTGACAATACTTAACGCATCTTTCCCATTTGCGGCTGTTATCACTTCATACCCTTTGGCCTCCATGGCAAACTTCAACGTCTCTATACTTAATAGATCATCATCAATCAGTAACAACTTTTTTTTATCACTCATTTTTGTATAAGGGCAGGGTAAAAGCAAACCTGCAACCCTCTCCTTTTTTGCTCTCTAACCATAATCTCCCTCCCTGTACCTCTACAATTTGCTTGCATATGCTCAATCCCAACCCCATGCCATCGTTCTCCCGGGTTAAGGAATCTTCTATTTGATAAAATTTCTCAAATATTTTCTCCTGTTCTTTAAGAGGTATGCCTGCTCCGTTATCCTTAACACCAAACTCCGCCTCTTTCTCCTTTAACCTTAGGCTAATTTCTATTCTACCACCATGTGGTGTGAACTTATACGCGTTATCCAGAAGTACCAGCATTGATTCTCTTGTTCTGTGGAGATCGGCCAGTACAGGGGGCGGATTTTCATCTTTAACGAGGATGGAAATCTCTTTTTCTTCTGCCCGGTATTGAGTATTATCTACAACACTCTTTATCAGATGACTGAGGTCTATTTTTTTCGGCTTTAGACGTATCTTATTTGTTTCTATGAGGGATAGGTCTAATAGTGCGGTGGCTAAGTATGCAAGGTATTCCGTGCTGTCCTGAATCATCACTAAGAATTTCTTCTGGGTGTCTGTGTTAGGGGCCAGAGTTCCCTGAACAAGCAGGCTTATGGCATTTTTGATAGAACTAATGGGGGAAATGAGCTCGTGAGAGGCAATAGCTATAAATTCGGATTTAGCTTTTGCAAGTTCCTCTTCTTTTGTAATATCTTTTAAAACAGCAATAAAACCTCTATTGTTATTTTTTTTTGTACGTCCCTCTATTTCTGCAAAATCAACCTTTACTATCCTGGTATTAGGTTCTGTTATAGTTATTCTTTGAGAAGACAGGTTCTCTATATTGCCATCCAACCAATTCTGCATATGCGCAATGCCTATATCCCTGAGCCTTGTTATAATGCATTCTTTGTTCGGAGTCCTGTTAAGTTCAAGGCCTAATATCCATTTTGCCGCAGCGTTTACTACGACTGCATCATCCACATTGCTAATCATTATTACCCCGTCCGGTATGTTTTCGACAGTGAGACTGAGCCTTTCTATATTTCCTGCGGCCCTGTCGTCTGGACCAATCTCATCACCTGACAAAACCATCGATATCGCATTAGCGGCACAATTACCGTAAGACTTAAACAACCATTCGTCATTGAAACTAAATGTCCCATCCCCTTTTTTGTTAAGAGCCTGAAGCGCTCCAATTATCTTAAAATTCTTGTCTTTTAAGGGAATGCACAGAACAGAACCAGTTTTGTATCCTGTTAATTTGTCTATTTTTGGATGAAAGAGGGGGTTTTTGTATGCATCTGCAAGATTAACCAGCTCTCCGGTCTTTGCCACATAGCCCGCAATACCTTCGCCAAGAGGCATTCGTATCTCTTGTATCTCAGACTGTTGCGCTATAAAACTTCTGAGTTCACTGGTCTTTTCATCTACCAAATACAGGGTACATCTATCAGCATCGATAATTCGAGCGGCTTCATCCACTGTATATTTAAGCAAGGACTCCAGCTCCATCTCTTTGACCATATCGGAAGAAACATTAAGGAGTTGCGCTAATTGTTCCTCTATCTTTTGGGCTAGATTGAGGGCCTCCGTAATCAGATCGCTCGTAATATAACCAAGCTCAACTAATATATTCCCCAATGGTTTGCCATTTGTTTTCTGTACCTCAAGCGCCTCGTTTATCTGTCTTTCAGTTACAAGATGCTTTCTTAGTAGTATATCTCCAATTAATTTTCTTTTTGACATTTTTTTCTCTTAAAAAAAACCAAAAGCAGGATCAATATCTCCTGGAAATTTGGAGGGGATAGTACAGAATGTTACGCCCTCGATAATCTAACATTTTTTTACTAACTAGGTTAAGCGAATGTCCCGGTTGCATAATTAGTTTGGTTTTTTCAAAAACTATCTATCTTCCGGATGGGAAATCTAGTTAATACTATAATAATTCTCAATCAAATACAATTTTTTTTGTTGTACCGAACAAAAGCACAAGTCGCAGGAATTTAACGTTATAGCAGGGAATTATGAACATCAACATGCGCACTGGCATCATATACTGGGATTTGAACCATGGGGAAAAAAGGTGTAAAGAAATGATACAGGAAGAAAATACTATTTTTCTAAAATTGCAAGTGCTTCTTTTGCGGAATCGATCCCATTTTCAGCCGCCTTGCGATACCATCTTATCGCCTCTTTATTGTCTTGCTCTACTCCCTGGCCTTTAGAATACATGAAACCAAGCATGGCTTGGGCGTCTGCATGTTCTTTTTCAGCCGCTTTACGACACCACGCTGCCGCATCTTTATCGTTTTGCTCTACTCCCCGTCCTTCTGAACACATAACCGCCAGATTAAATTGTGCCTTTACGTATTCCTGGCTGGCTGCCTTGCGATACCACTTGACAGCCTCTTTATCATCCTGCTCAACTCCCTGCCCCTTAGAGTACATCAAACCTAGAATGGTCTGTGATTGTGCATATCCGCGTTCAGCGGATTTGCGATACCATTTTATCGCTTTATTGTAGTCCTGTTCTGTTCCCAGGCCCTTGGCGTACATTGTTCCCAGGTTATATTGTGCCGGTAAATATTCCTGTTGTGCCGCCTTGCTGCACCATTCTAACGCCTCTTTATAGTTCTGCTCTACTCCCTGTCCCCTAATATACATAATTCCCAGACTATTTTGCGCTTCTGCATGCCCCTGTTTAGCGGCACTGAGATACCACTGTGCCGCTTCATCATTATCCTGCTCTACCCCTTGACCACTTGAATACATGATGCCTATATTGAACTGTGCTAGGGCGTGATCCTTCTCAGCGGCCTTGTGATACCATTCCATTGCCTCTTTATAGTTTTCCTGTTTATAATAGTTTAACCCTTTTGTATATTGTTCGGCTATCTCAGTTTTATCGGTAGCAACAAGTTCAGGCTGGTAGTGTTCAGGAGGAATAACCTTTCTTTGTGTTGGCAAAGAAGAGCGATCCGGTAATTTGGGCTGAACTGACAACGCCTTACTGTCAGGTGGCTTTGGTTTTATAGGCAAACCCGGTTGGCCAGAGAAATCTAATACCGTGTAAAGAAGAGCACCAACAGCAAAAAAGATGCAAGTCAGAACATAGACATTTTTATACCAAATTGTTTTCTCTCTGATCTTGCCAGATACCGTGTTTCCTTGATCATCTTGATGTCCATGGAGCTTCTCGTAAGTTTTTGAGAAACTCTTTTCTTTTCTTTCAGCAAGCTTATCCTGAGTTTTCTTTAATGCATCATCAATAATACTCATTTACCAAACAGATCTCCTGATTGCGCTTAATGAATTATGGACTCGGTTTCAAAAACGAAAATAGTTGCTCCGGAAAGCTGAGCATTGCAAGAAAAAAAAGGCCACCGAAAAGGAAAACAATACAGAGTAAGATATAAATATTTTTATACCAGGCTTTTCTCATTTTAGCTGGATCTGGTACTGTTTTATCAGACTCATAACCATCTTGATGATTTTGGAATCCATGCAATCTGCCATGGATTTTTATATTTACTTCCTGAAAACATCTGTGAATAATATCGTTTCCAATAACGAATGTTTCTGCCGTATATCCTGCCAATAAGGCTCTGTCGCATATAATATTGATCATTCGTGGAGTTCCTTTACAACGCTCATAAACTGTGTCAATGGCTTTGTCTGTAAAACGAATAAAATTTTCTGAGTTTTCAGAGGAAGCAATCTTAAGCCTATGCTTGATATATTCCTTTACTTCATCTCTTTGTAATGGAAGAAGATGGTGACGAACGGAAATTCTTTGATTTAACTGCCGTAAAGAGGACAATTCAAGTTTTTCGCATAACTCCGGTTGGCCAATCAGAATAATTTGAAGAAGTTTCTCCTTTTCTGTCTCCAGATTAGAAAGCAAACGGATTTGTTCTAATTGTTCTACTCCCAGATTCTGGGCCTCATCAATAATAAGAACAATATTATGGCCATTGCCAGTTTCTTTAAGAAGAAATTCATTTAAGGCATTAACCAAGTCGAACTTGTTCTCGAAATCTTCCTGTATACCAAAATCTTTAAGGATAAGTTGTAGAAGTTGTTGGTCAGAGAAACTCGGATTTAATATAAAAGCCGTTTTAACATTACGTTCCGGATGATTTCTATATTCACTCAGGAGGGTCCTGCATAAGGTTGTTTTGCCAGTCCCGATCTCTCCAGTGATAAGCAAAATACCCTTTCTTTGGTCAATACCATATGTAAGGTGAGACAAAGCATCGGTATGATTAGAACTTGAGAAGAAGAAGGCAGGATCTGAGGTTACATTAAATGGAGTTTCTTTAAAACAATAAAATTTCTCGTACATTTGTCTTCTTAATAATATATGTTGCTTCTCGTTAATACGATAGAAAAACTGATATGTGTATGGATGCATATTCCTTTCTGCCTTGACAATGCTTATAACACATCATGGCAATGGGATACAATTTTTATGTAAACCATTGATTACAAATGATATCGCATTATTAATGATCAAGAATCGCTCAATTAGGTATTATACTGAGTTTAAATTCGTAATTATTATTAAGCCAGGGAGTTTAGTATTTCAACTCCACGCTCCAGTGTTTTGAAAGTTGCGGCATAGGAGATCCTGAAGTGGGTTTTCTTTTCTGAAAATACGCTACCGGGTATGATTAACAAATCATGTTTTATCGCTTCGGTAACGAATTCCTCATCAGTACCCCATGGTACTTGAGGAAAAGCGTAAAATGCGCCATCGGGTTTGATTAACTTGTAGCGCTCTCCAAGGTTGTTACAAAGGAAATCACGCTTCTGTTTGTAATCTTCCACATACGCATCCATATTAACATCCATGGCCTTTACTCCGGCTACTTGTGCGAATGAGGGGGCACAAATGTAGGTATACTGCTGAAGTTTCATCATTTCCTCAATAATCGTTGCAGGGCCAATTGCACTACCTAGTCGCCATCCGGTCATTGCGTATGATTTAGAAAAGCCATTACAGGTTACCGTATTTTCATGATATTTCCCGATGCTCTGGTATTCTACGTCATAAACGAACTTCTTGTATATTTCGTCTGAAATAATTATGAGGTTATGTTTCTTTGCAATGTCACTGATTTCTTTCAGACGTTGCGGGTTGTAAACTACGCCTGTAGGATTGGACGGACTGTTTACAATCAAGATTTTGGTGCGCGGAGTGATAAGAGGTAAGATTCGTTCCGGGGTGAGTTCAAAATCAGGATATGTGTCTACAAATTTTGCCTTACCACCGCAGAAATTTACAAGGTGTTTAAATGATACAAAGTACGGATCCGGCACAAGAACCTCATCCCCAGGGTTTATGAGAACCATAAACGCAAGCGTTAAAGCCCCGGCGACACCGGAAGTAATTATTATGCTTTCGCCCTTGATACCGCGTTCTTTTCTCGCCTTTTCCAGAATTTTTTCACCAAGCTCTGGTATTCCCTGCGTCCTTGTATATCGGTTGAAGCCCTTCTCTATTGCCGCTATTGCTTCTTTCTTGACTTCTCCGGGGACGTCGAAATCCGGTTGCCCGATGCTGAGGTTAACCGGATCCTTAATTTTTTGTGCAAGGTCGAATACTTTTCTTATCCCGGATGCTTCAAACCCATGCATTCTGTCGGCAATCATCAGGACTTCGTTGCCTTACCATCGGTAGGTTCTGCTGCAGCTTTCTTCACCTTTGCCTTCTTCTTTAGCTTAATAATTTTTACCTTTGGCAAACCGTACACCGACTTTTTTTCATCCCATAAACCTTCATCCGTTAAATATTTTATACGTTCCGGTCTTGTAAGAACATTTCTCTGCCTGACCAATTTGCTTTTTGATAAAAGACTTTTGTCAATACTCATTACTTTACCCTTTCTTTCTTATCGTAATTTGAATTGGATAGCTACTTGCAAATTGCTTTTTACCTTCGTACTCTAACTTACTGATTTCATTTAAAGCGATTTTCAGTTCGTTACTATCCTTAGAATTAAACGTGCCAGTACATACAACAATTTCCTTACCTCTTTTTGCTACAAAGGTGTTGTAGCTCGTCATATTTTTAATGGCTTTTGCCAGATCACGTGCTTTTTTTATATGTTGCTTCGTATTGCTGTAAGATATAATCTGAAGAGTCCACTTGATATTTTCATCATTTTTGTTTGCTGTAGTTGAGGGTTTTTGTATTGATAAATCTACAGCACTTACCTTCTTACCCTCAGGTACTGACTTAACTCCTCCTTCTAACTGAGAATATTCAATAGTTTCTTGCAGTATCTCAGGATTTAATACATCTCTATTACCAACCTTATAACCGACAAAAAAGCAAGCTAATGACAGGAAAACAGCACCTAATGCTGCAAAAATTAAAGCTTCCTGTTTAATAACGACTTCATTTAGAAACCGCTTTCCAGGCTTTGTAGTATCGGGTTGTACCTCTTTCTCTCTCTGTGTGTCTTTAATCCAACCCATTTTGTCCGTATTCTTATTTTCCTCTACGGGGGTGTCAGGCACGTTGTTATCTTCACTTTTTTTCGGGGCCGGTCGGGGTAAAACCGTTGGATTCTCTTCATCTCTTTGAAGCACCTTGCTGTCACATTTCATTTCCGCATCAAGTGGCTTTTTGAATACTTCAAAAAATTCTTTTGATTCTTTGTCTTTTCCAAACATTACAACCCCTTAATGTAAAGTTAATGATTTATAAATAATTGACCACAAAATGATCTTAAGATTTTTTAATATAGAAATGAGTAATTCGTCCCTAAATCTATGTTACTGCCCTAAAATGGTTATGTTGCCCGCATTGGCGGGAAATAATGTGAAGGCAGGTATAAAAATCATCCTACAACCGGTTTATAAATCTACAAAGATGTATATGTAAATATCCTGAAATACAAGCCGTAGAGTCTATAGAAAACAGATTTTATTGTCAAGGTTTTTCGCTTATACGGAAGGCAGAATACTACATAGCGCGGTGTAGCTGCAACCAGGTTTAAACTGTTTAAACGGTTAAACTGTCTGAGTCGTTCGAATCGTTTAAGCTGTTTAAACCGTTTAAGCCGTTTAAACGGTTAAACTGTCTGAGTCGTTCGAGTCGTTTAAGCTGTTTAAACCGTTTAAACGGTTAAACTGTCTGAGCCGTTCGAATTGTTTAAGCTGTTTAAACCGTTTAAGCCGTTTAAACGGTTAAACTGTCTGAGTCGTTCGAATTGTTTAAGCTGTTTAACCGTTTAAGCCGTTTAAGCCGTTTAAACGGTTATCTAGGCCCTTCTATGTAATGGTACAAGCTGCAAAAGCCAACATAATATCTTTGTCTTTCATCTAACGCTCGTGTATTATTCAGTAAAAAATTGACGATTAGAGGCCATAAATTGTATATTTTGGTATTTTCCGCTTAAATTTCCGTATTTTTCCGGCTAAGGATGAGAGTAAATGTGAATAAGAATGTGATTGAGAAGATTGAAGATCTTCGCGCAAGGATCCGATACCACGATGGAAAATATTATGTTGAGAATATGCCGGAGATTGCGGATTACGATTATGATCAACTAATGAAAGAGCTGGCGAGGCTCGAAAGTTCCTACCCACAATTTATTACGCCTGATTCTCCAACCCAACGCGTAGGCGGCGAGCCTGTCTCAGAATTTACACCTCTCGAACACAGGATTCCTATGCTCAGTATTGAAAATACATATACAGAGGAGGAGTTAAGAGAATTTGACAAGAGAATCAGGCGGATGTTAAAAAGCGAACGCCAGGATGATTTATCTGCCCATCTGAATAACGTAGTCGGGCAGGCATCGGCACAGACAGACAGTGTTGGGCCGGTTGATGAAATAGAATATGTTGTAGAGCATAAGATTGATGGTGTAGCAATTACGCTGTGGTATGAAAACGGGGTTTTCACACGTGGTGCGACTAGAGGCAACGGTTTCAGAGGAGATGACGTTACAGCGAATTTGAGGACGGTAAAGGACATACCGTTGAGGTTCTTATGCGCAACCCATATCAGGATACCGCCGGTGATTGAAATCCGTGGTGAAATCTATCTGTCAAACAAGGATTTTCAGGTTCTGAATCAAAGACGAGAAGAAGAAGGCGGGCCCCAATTCGCTAATCCCAGAAACGCTGCTGCAGGCTCCCTTAAACTCCTTGATCCTCAAACAACAGCCAAAAGACCTCTCCGCCTGTTTGCCTACTCCTTTGGATATGGTGGAAATAGTAAATTTACAAACCATATTGAATGCCTTGAAACAATAGGAAAATACGGCTTTCCGGTAAACCCGCATTATAAATTATGCAAGAATATAGACGAAGCTGTCTCATACTGCAACTCATGGGAAAGCAGACGAGATGAGCTTGATTATCAGGTGGATGGAATAGTCATAAAGGTTAATTCATTAGAGCTTCATGACAGACTGGGCTCAACCAGTAAAGCGCCGCGTTGGATCATCTCCTACAAGTACCAACCGGAAGAGGCAATTACAACGATTGAGGCGATAACGGTACAGGTTGGTAAAACAGGGGTTTTGACACCGGTAGCAGAGTTAATCCCTGTTCCGCTTAGTGGTACAACAGTAAGCAGGGCATCACTTCACAATTTCGATGAAATTGAGAGAAAGGATGTTCGCGTAGGAGATTACGTCGTAGTCCGGAAAGCGGGGGAGATTATCCCTCAGGTGGTTAAAGTTTTGAAGGAGAAACGCACCGGTAACGAGAAACGGTTTGATCTGCCGAAGAGGTGTCCTGCCTGTCAAAGCGATGTTATCAAAGAAGAGGTCTCTCTAAAATGCTATAACCCTCAGTGTGCTGCTCAAGTGAAAAGGAAAATAATATATTTCGCAAGTAGAAATGCAATGGATATTGATGGCCTTGGCCCGGCCCTGGTTGAACAATTAGTAGATAATAAGATTATTAATGACTATGCTGATATCTATTCTCTGGAATTTGATGACCTTGTATCACTGGAGAGAATGGGAGAAAAATCTGCCCAAAATCTCATCGACGCAGTTGCAGAGAGTAAGGCCAGGGATTTACACCTTTTGATCTGTGCGTTAGGTATACAGAATATTGGTTCTCATGCGGCAGAGGTACTGTCGAAACACTTCGGCACACTCGACAAACTTATGAATGCGTCTGCTGAGGAATTGGAGGAAATTTTCGAAATTGGTAATATCATGGCAAAAAGCGTAATAGATTTCTTCTCAAATAGTCATACGCAAGACGTTATCAATAAACTAAAGGCAGCAGGTGTTAATCTTAGTGCGATTAGTAAGGAGACGAAGAGGTCTTCTCATATAGAGGAGAAGTCTTTCGTCGTAACAGGGACGTTGAATGGATATACCAGGAAAGAGATAGAGGATATAATAAAAAATCTGGGCGGCAAGGTGTCATCATCCGTAAGTGGTAAGACGGATTTTCTGGTTGCCGGAGAATCACCGGGATCAAAACTCGAAAAGGCGGAAAAGCTGGAGATAACAATATTAGACCAAAAGAAATTTGAAGAGTTGATTAATGAATAGTATGTAGCGGATCGCCAATTACCGAAAATTGTCTTAGGGTTTGAGAAAATAGTGTTACATTGCAAAAACCGATTGTGGGCATTGGCAGTCTGACTCGTAGGGGCACGATGCTCGTGCCCTTGTTTATCTTATCCGGATGCACGTATCGAATAGTAGGGTGGATTACCCGTCCGACCGAATCATCCGGGCGGGAGGACGAAGGACGAATCCACCAGAAACAGTTATGAATCAACAGAGAAGTAATGTATCATCACAAGGAACAATTATTCAAAAACCCGTAAGAGAAATATTTTTATTTATATAGCTGAAACAATAAGGAGAATATCACAGTGCTCGATTCAATGTCCTGGTTTACATGAAAATTAGAGCAACTGTGATAAGAAAACTGAAATGGAAAAATTGATAAAAAATGCATTAAAATCCGCAAAAGCGGATCATATAGAGATACGTATTAATGAGGGTAGAGGAACCGGGGTATCTTATGTGGGCAAGGAGCTGGAGAGTATAGGTGAAAGCAGTATGATGGGAGGATGTGTGCGTGCCCTTATCGATGGAGGGTGGGGATTTGTAGCTTTTAATGATATAGACGATCTGCCTCGCTACGTCAAAATGGCATGTGAGCAGGCAAGGCTTGTTGGTAATAAGGACGTTTCGCTGGCTAAAACAGGGGTGATTAACGACGTTGTAAAGACCAGGGTTGATCTAGACCCTGCAGACGTTTCCCTGATTGACAAACATGATTTGTGCCGAAAGTACAATGACATAATCCTATCTTCTAAAAAGATTCAGACCTCCAGTGTAAGATATGTGGATTCCCACGGCACCCTTTACTTTGCAAACCTGGAAGGCAGTTTTATAGTTTGCGAGAATATATTTTGTGGTATTTCGGTTATGGCAATGGCCAAGGACGGCATGGATGTACAGCAGGCATATGATTCAATTGGGGATCTCAGGGGATACAAGAAGGTTGAAAACTTTGAAGAGAGTTGTGAAGAGGTCACAAAGAGGGCGGTAGACCTGCTTTCTGCAAAACCGGTAGAGGCCGGCAAGTATAACGTGATTGTTGACCAGAAACTTTGCGGAGTGTTTACACACGAAGCATTTGGGCATCTGAGTGAAGCGGATTTTATCCATGAAAACAAAAAACTCTGTGAGATTATGAAAATCGGAAAACGCTTCGGCCCAGATGAATTGTCTATTGTAGATGACGGCACATTGGAAGGAGAAGCGGGTTATAACAAGTATGACAGCGAAGGTACTCCCACACAAAAAACATATCTGATAAAGGACGGGATTTTGACCAACCGACTACATTCAAGAGAAACGGCAGCTAAAATGAATGAGGCCCCGACAGGAAACGCAAGGGCCATCAGTTATGGTAGCGAACCAATTGTACGCATGACCAATACATATATGGAATCTCGCGACCAGACGTTTGAAGAGATATTGGCAGGTACGGATGACGGTATCTACGCAAAGGGATCGCTTGGCGGCCAGACAAATACAGAGATGTTTACTTTCAGTGCTGAAGAGGCTTATAGAGTAAAAGATGGGAAAATTTGTGAACAGGTTCGTGATGTAGTGCTGACCGGTAACGTATTTGAGACATTAAAGAACATAGACGCGATCGGCAACGATCTTGTCATTTACGGGGGGCTTGGTGGTTGTGGCAAGGGCGGGCAATCTCCATTGCGAGTAAGCGACGGCGGGCCTCACATCAGGATAAAAAATGTGACGATTGGTGGTAGATGAGATATGCGGAATCATATTCTATGCATAGGGATTTCAAAATTGACACAAACAACGTAGGGTGGATTACCCGTCCGACCGAATCATCCGGGCGGGAGGACGAAGGAAGAATCCACCATATATAGACTATGTTAAAGGTGGATTCGCTAACACGTAATTCACCCTACGCAAAAATCGTCCAATTTACCTTATACCCCAATTGGGCGATCCTCGATAGTAATATGTAGGGGCTGTTTCCCAAACAGCCTTCGTTATGCTGCCCGTTTGGCCTGTGGGGTTGATTTGCCGATACCGACCTTTTCCACCACCTTCTACATCTAATGTGCCATCATAAGGATATGCCAGAATACCCCCTATAACATCCTCTAAGACATCCGCAATCATAAATTTTAAATCTTAAACCGCCCTCCTTCCTGCAATAGTTTTGTTATCTCTTCTGCCGGCAATGGCCTACTGAAAAAGTAACCCTGTACTATTTCGCATTTGTGCGAACGGAAAAATGCCAGTTGCTCTTTCGTCTCCACTCCTTCGGCAATTACCTTGAGCCCTAAAGCATGCGCCATGGCAATAGTAGCCGTTACAATTGATGCATCATTACTGTCTGTTGTAACGTTACGCGCAAAGGATTGATCAATCTTCAGGACATCAATCGGAAAACGCTTCAGATAGCCTAAGGATGAGTAACCGGTACCAAAATCATCCATAGCGATATGTATCCCAATCTTTTTTAATTCTAAAAACTTTTTAATAACAACATCTGCCCCTGCCATTATGACACTCTCTGTGATTTCTAATTCCATATAACCGGGTTCAAGACCTGTCTTACGTAAGGCATCGGTTACAAACTCAACAGGATCTTTCTGCCGAAACTGAATCGCAGAGAAGTTGATTCCCATTTTTATGGGAGCGATACCTTCTTCCTGCCATCTCTTATTTTGTGCAAGGGCCGTGTGGGTCACCCACTCACCGATGGGTACAATCATTCCCGTTTCTTCTGCAAGAGGGATAAACTCAGCCGGAGAAACCATGCCCTTCTCAGGATGCTTCCAGCGTATCAATGCCTCTACACCTACAATGTGTCCCGTGTTTATGTCCACCTGTGGCTGGTAGTGCAAAATAAACTCACTCCTCTCCAGTGCCTTT
>JAIQZR010000050.1 GCA_021777035.1 Candidatus Scalindua sp.
TATGATGTTTTGAATTGAATGAAGCTGAATAATAAACTAAATGTTAATGAAGTCAAGTGAAAAGAGATGGTTAGGTAAGATGTGGAGAAAGTGATAATAGAAATATGAAATCATTTAACAAAGAAATGAATTTCTATCCCTGTTTTATGTTACTATTTATGATATAATACTTGCTTAATATCCGTTGCGGGAAGCTTTAATCGAAGAATCTTATTTTGTAATCTATTGTAGACATTAGATTCTTCACTTCGTTCAGAATGACAGTAAGTGCATTTGTATAATTGTGACACAGTCTGTATGTCATTCAGGCGTACAGGTTCAGCACAGGATTATGATAACAATTAGAGTATAGTATTGAGAAGATATGGACTTAGAGAGTGCAATAAAGATAGTGAAAGAGTATGGGAATGTTCTGAGAGAACAGCCGATTGAAAATGTTCAGGGTCGCTTTATGTCACTCTTACCATACGGTAAAGAGACTATAAATGAGGCGATTAAGGTTGAGCTGGTCTATACGGGTACAGCAGCCCAGAGGGATGAAAACTTGTTCAGGACTCTTCAGTTAGGTTTCCTGCAACTCGCCAGTTTTCTTCCTGATCATGAGGTAGTACCTACGTTCAATGTAGGAAATGCCCTTGAATCAGACGATGTCTGCCACAACTATTTTAAATACCTAGACAGATGCGAAAAAATAAGCCGCCACATCCTGGAGCAAACGAGTGTATTGGTAGATGAACTTGATAAGTTTTTCCAGGACAACGGATTATAGTATAGTTAATATATTACCATATGAGGAATTCATAGTTGGCGGGCATGGAAACCCGCCCTACAATAAGGTATGTAGGTCGGGTTTCTTACCCGACATCTCTTATGAAATATAATAATTTTGCTTGAATGAATTATGAATATTGAAGAAATTTGGGAAAAAGCCCTAAAACAGACTGAAATAATAAGACCACGGGTAAAGCCTCTTGACGCTTTTAACACTACCCATTTACCCTACATTTTTCTAGCGGAATCTTCAATCAATTTAGGAGATTGCGTGATCCGTAAGGGAGAAATCCTGGTTGAAAAACCAACGCTCTTACTTCCGCCAGGTTCACCTCAACTTGATGGGTTTGATTTTCGGGATGGTCAGAGCCATCAGCAAGAGATGATTACCAATTTTTTTCTTGTGCGTGGTATCGAGTTCCCGTCTCTTAAATATAATAATAAAACATACTCACTAGATATTTTTGAAGGTAAGCTTAGCCAGGCAATCGGAAAATACACGCAGGAACTGCAAAAAGAGGAGAATGTTACTTGCGGCCTTATCATCGGCCCGGAGGATTGCTGGCAATTTTCTGTGCTTATCTTTATCTGCACGCAAATTTTACGCTCTGCAGACAATGACATTAAGAGCTTTATGAATAGATGGAACCGATAAGGGTACAGGAAAAGTTAAAAGTGCCTACCCACCTGACCAATCAGTTCGCCAGCCCGATGTGCATTCTGGCGAGGGGGCAGGAAATTTGAAGTGAGCTAAAGTTGTGGGTGGAAAGATATTTCTTATTCTAGTCTACTTCAAATCTGATTGCTACTACGCCACGTTATGAAAAGCACAATGCGGTTTTTCAGGGTTTATAGGTTTCGCGCTGTTACTGTTATCCTTCAATAATAAGAAGAAGGCCGCAGTCAGGACACTCCTTTGCATCCTTACCAACATCGTGGCCGCATGCAGGGCATCTGTCCTGGTCAGCCCACTCTTCTGATTCCCTGTGTTCCGGGTGCATTGTCACGTAATGTTCATCAATATGATCGCTTGCGGCCTCAACATCCTTTTCGGCGACCAGCAGGATGAACCTGCAACCACACGTTCCTGCGCTACATCCCGGGGCAATCGTTATGCCGGAAACAATACCATTTCCCGTTAGCATGTCAGCCAACTCTTTGATCCAGTCCTGATCACCCTCTTTGACTGCCACCCACTCAACCTTGCCTTCTTCTAAATCTGATGTTTCCATGTCTCGATACCTCTTTATAATCTGAATAAAATTTGGTTTTCAAACCATAACATATAAAATATTTTGTATTATAAAGCAATATTTATTTTCTGCGTTAAGAAGGCATCAATACGCTCTTTATAACCTGCATTGCAAGCATGAGTATATGACCGTCATGATTTTTAATCGACTCTATTAAAGCGGCATCAACACCTTTATTTCCTGCTATTACTTCCAACTCGCTCTTTATCTCCTTCTCAGACCCTTTCATTTTGATTTTGTCCAGTATATTGCATACTTCCGATATATCGGAATCTTCCAGGGAGTCCCTCAGTTTTGATATCAGTATCTGTATGTTATCATCCGCGACAGTACCCATTCGCTTGGCAAGGTTTCTGTCCACCAACTTCCTCTTAATCATCTCATCTACCTCTTCAAGTTTGTCAAAGTGGATCCCCGCCTCTTTCTCCCACGCCTCAAGCTGCTCGATTGATAATGCCATTTCTAATTATCCCTTCCTTTCAATTTTTTGTATTTTATTAACGCGTCAGGTAAGTATTCGATAATATCGGAAGCTATCATCGATAGCTCTCCCTTTTTCTTTGCAGCAATATCACCTGCCAGTCCATGTATGTATACGCCAAGTTGTGAAGCATCAAACACATCATATCCCTGACCGATTAATGACACAGTGATTCCTGTAAGGACATCACCGGAACCAGCAGTTGCCATTCCGGGATTGCCAGTACGGTTTACGTATACTTTCCCACAATCTGCTACTATGGTTTTATCACCCTTTAGCACCAGGATGACTCTTTTTTCGTCACTTAATTTTTTCCGGATTGATTGAACAAACTGTGTTGCCGTGTTCAGCCTCTCTTTTTGCACATCCTTTGCCGAACCAAGGCCTGTTAAGCGAGACATCTCTCCGGGATGGGGTGTTAATACCACGCTCTTTTTTATCTTATGTAACACATTCACATTGTCCGTAAGCGCATTAAGTCCGTCTGCATCAATTACCATATCTCGGTCTATGTTTTTTATTAGCCAGAGGATGAGCCTTCTCGTCTCCGGTTGTTGAGAAAGGCCCGGCCCCAAAGCGACAACGTCATGTGTCTCACACAGTTTCATGATTTTGTTTCTGGCTTTATTAGATAATGTAGATTCCTTTGTTTCCGGCAGGGGACATGTCATCACGCAAGTAAGCTTTACTTCCATCACAGGATTCAGGCTTTCAGGTACTCCCAAAGTTACAATACCTGACCCGCTCCTCAATGCGGCTTTTGAACAGAGGTATGCGGCTCCTGTCATACCGGGTGAACCGGCAAGTACTAACACACGGCCATAGCTGCCTTTATGTGTGTTGTTTTTCCTTGGATTAAACTTGGGCAGTTTTTTAACTCGTAGCATAATTTCTCAATATAATCTTGATCAAAGCCAGCCTGATGGATTTAATTGTTTGACACTATTGAAATTTCTCCTGGACGGTCGCTGGCTCTTAACTGCCAGAGGTTTCACTTCTTAAATTAAACCTGTTCTGCTGTTTTTAGTCTTCTGAATCGAAACTTTTCAGCATCGACAATAACAAAAGAGTCCTTCAATTTCTGACTTTGTGTTTGGATTAATTGTCTTAAGCGAAGTAACTTTAGATTTGTTTGTTGTACATCAAAGCGTAGTAAAACAATGCCTCTTGTTGGTTTTCTCAAGTGAAAAACAAGTTCTCCAAAGCCCTTATCCTCAGTTAAAAGAATTCTACTTTCATCAAATGCTTTTTTGAGCACTTCTTCATCAAGTATTCCAGGCTTAGATTCCGTTATATAGAGGATATCATGGCCATCTTCCCTAAGTGACACCACCACTTCAGCATCACAGCACTCATCAGCAAGGGATTTCATAATTTGGATCCTGAAGCAAAAACAATCTCTTCTTGTGCCAAATAGTCAGCCGCAAATCTCTCTGCTGCGAAAATATCTTCCGGTTTTAAGTGAGGATGATCTTTAATAATCTCGTCAACCGTAATTCCTCCTGCCAACTTCCTGAGAATATGTTCGACCGTAATTCTGGTTCCTTTAATAATTGGCTTTCCAAACATAATTCCTGGATTTACGTCAATCCTTTTATGCTCCATTTTTTTCTCCTATCTTATTTCTAAAACAACTCAGTAGCGTCCGGTTAGTTTTTTGCACGTAACACGTAGGGCAATCCTTTAGGTTTGCTTTTGTACATTAATCGCAAGGCTAAAGCCTCGCCCTACGTCTCTTCCGACAGTTCGGGTATAAAAAAACGGTACACGCAAAAAACTAACCGGATGCTACTGAAAACAACTGATTATTTTTCTTAATGTACAAATAAAAGATAAACAACGCAAGTGAAAGTTGTTAAGGGTGAATGTCAAGATACGTTCCCACAAATCAATCCGCCTTACAGGTTGGGAATTGCAAATAAAAAGTGTCTGTCCCTGATTCTTTCTTATAAACCAACCTACAGGAATGAATCAAAATTATGAGAATAATGATAAATTTATTCATAATTTCTTTTTAAATTATTTACATACATTTCTATTCACGGTTTTTCCAAACCATAAAAGCAAATCAAGAACAGCATAAGTTATTGCCTTTACCGTATATTTTGTAGGTTTAATGGGTTTATCATTATCTATAGCATGCATTCCCATCAAATACTCTAAAGATTTCAGAGTGCTCATTTAATATCGTTGCTTCGTCTGAATTCTGTATCTTATACCAGAGATCTGATAACATTTTCCCTTCACCACGAACAGAACAGCTTTTAATGTAGAAATCAAAGTTACCCTTACACAATTCTTCCGCTTCTTTCTGCTCGTTATCCCCGATAAGCCCTTTTGAATAAGGATCATGAAATCCAGTAAATGTTAGTAATACATTCATGATTTTGACCTTATTCTAAACGGAAATTAAAGTAAACAGTCAAACGGATTTCCAGAATCGCTACTAATAACTTAGCGAATAAAAGGCGCTTATTTCGTACTATTTATCAGAGATGCGACGTAAGCAGCGCCAAAGCCGTTATCAATATTTACAACAGTAACATTTGCGGCACAGCTGTTTAACATTGCCAAAAGCGGAGTAACACCGCCGAAACTGGTACCATATCCCACACTCGTTGGTACGCCTATAACAGGACGGGCTACCATCCCCCCCACAACGCTGGCAAGCGCCCCTTCCATCCCCGCAATCACTATGAGCACTTTGGCCTCTGTGATATCCTTCTGCTTACTAAGCAGACGATGTATACCGGCGACTCCTACATCATAAAGTACCTTTACGTTGTTTCCCATTATTTCCGCAGTTTCCCTTGCTTCTTCGGCGACAGGAATATCTGAGGTGCCGGCAGTTACAATCAATATTAACCCCTTCTTCTTTTTTGAGCGTGAGTTCTTAATTACTATTGTCCTGGCTTTGTCATTATATCTGGCGTTCTTATATTGTTGAGAAATACATTTATATATCTCTTCGTTAGCGCGTGTTGCCAATAGATCAGCCCCGTGTTTAATGATCTGGCTGGCAATTTTCAAGACTTGTTCAGGGGTCTTTCCCTCGCAAAATATCACTTCAGGAAAACCGCAACGTATGGTTCGATGGGTATCAACCTTGGCAAATCCCAGATCTTTATATGGTAATTCCTTAAGATTCTGCAATGCCTTTTCTATTGTAAGGTCACCTTTTTTTACTCTTGTTAAAAGTTTTTTGATAGTGTCATTGTCCATTGTTAGTATTTTTACTCTTCTCGTTCTGAAAATTTCAGCATGCATACGAAAATCGGCTACGGCATTGCTTCAACTTCAAGACTTGAAATCTTCTTTTCTCCATACTTATGGAATGCCAGCCCTGCTACCATAGCCGCATTATCCATACACAATTTCTTCGATGGATAAAACAGAGGTATATCACACTGCCTTGCCGCATCCGTAAGTCTTTGCCTTAGTCTTGAGTTGCAGGCAACACCCCCGCCAAGGATTATACTTTTGGAAGAAAACTTATTTGCTGCAAAAATAGTTTTGGCGACTAAAACGTCAACAACCGCTTCCTGAAAACTCGCTGCAACGTCTGCAATTTCTTGATCCGTTAGTTTTGGTATTTCTCTGGTATTTTTTGAGTTCTGTCCCATACAGTGATATAAAACTGCTGTTTTTATGCCGCTGAAACTAAAATCAAGAGAACCTTTCTTTAGATAAGATCGAGGAAATAGTATCGCTTTCTCATTACCTTTTTGGGAGATAGTATCTATCTCCGGCCCGGCAGGGTATCCCAGACCCAGAATTTTGCCGACTTTATCAAACGCTTCTCCTGCCGCATCATCTATGGTTCCGCCGAGTAATTCGTAATCTGTTTCACTATGTGTCAGAAAGAGAGATGTATGCCCCCCCGAAACAACAAGACTGATCGCAGGATAATCAATATTCTCATGTTCTATTTTACTCGCATAAATATGTGCATGTAGATGATTTACCGTTATAAGCGGTTTTTTCAATATCCAGCCTAGCGTCTTGGCTGCCGTAAGTCCAATTAATAGCGCACCAATAAGCCCAGGTGTATTTGCGACAGAGATTGCATCTATGTCGTCCATCTTCAGATTGGCTTCTGTAACGGCTTTGTCAATTACCGTTATAATCATATCTGTGTGCGCGCGGCAAGCTATTTCCGGTACTACACCACCATATTTTGAGTGAAGATCTTGTTGAGATGCAACTATATTTGCAAGTGATTTTTTCCCATCTTCCACCACAGCGGCTGATGTCTCATCACAAGAGGTTTCGATACCGAGAATTATCATATTATCAAATGTATATTAACGGAGTCTATTAAGGAGTGAATATTTTTTCAGATTCGTATGTTGTTTAAGCAGGACTACAAAATTCTAGTTGTTTTTGGAATAAACACTTATACCTTTCAAAACATCAATTGCTCTGGAAAGCTGCATGTCAACAAACTTTTCTTTATCATCATTTATTTCCAATGGTTCTTCCCCGTTCTTCGTACGCAGATCTGCTGCATTCACCCTGGCCAGATGTCTGTGCAAACCTTTTACGTCCTTTCGTGTAAGTTCAACCTTTATGTCCGGCTCAATACCTACTCCATGAATCATGGTTCCCGCCGGTGTATAGTATTTAGCCGTTGTCAGCTTCAGTGCTGATTTTTTGTTTTGTATTGGTATCAAACTTTGAACCGAGCCTTTACCGTAGGTTTTAGTTCCCAGTAAAAGCCCACGCCTATGATCTTTAACAGCCCCTGCAACTATTTCTGATGCGCTGGCACTACCGTTATTAACTAATATTACCAGTGGAAAATTTTTATATGTTTTTGATCTATGCGCTTTATACTCGTGATACTGTGATTTGTGCCTGCCTTTTGTAGATACAATTAAGCCTTTTTTAATGAATTTGTCAGCCATGTCTACTGCAATATTCAATAGACCACCCGGATTAAATCTAAGATCCAGAACCAGGGACTCCATTCCTTGATTTTCTAACTCTTCAACTGCGGCATCCAGGTCGTTTATTGTATTGTCCTGAAAACTGGTAATTGCGATATAACCTATCTTGCCCTCTTTATCAACAATCCTTGCACCGCGTATACTGTTTAGATGGATTTTTGCACGTTCAATAGTGATGTCAACCGACTCACTTTCTCCCTCATGAATAACAGTTAGCGTAACCTCAGTATTGGTTTTACCGCGGAGCATTTCAATCGCCTCACGAATCACAATATTCTTTGTTGATTTTCCATCGATTTTGATTATTACATCTCCGATATACACTCCTGCACGAAATGCCGGTGAATCAACAATCGGTGTTAAAACCCTTAAAAATCCGTCTTTTATAATGACTTCAATGCCCAGACCATCGAATTCACCTTCTGTTTCAATCTTTAACTCCTCAAGATCGTCCGGATCAATAAATTGACTGTACGGATCCAAGCCGGCGAGCATTCCATTATACGCATTCATAAGTAACGTCCTTAGTCCAACCTCATCAACATACTTATTCTGTATCTCCTTTATTATGCTTATAAACTCTTCAAAATCTTGATAGAACATATCAGGATCAAGCTTTTCCTCTTTTTGTGCATGCAGATAGCATGGGGCCAAAGAGAAAATAAAAATTACTATCAAGAGAATTTTAAAAAAGCTTTTTATTTTTGACATTACGACAATTTTCTATTTTTTAAGGTTTTCCACTTTATTAACTGTATAGTAGAGTGGATTAAGCGAGGCGAATCCACCTTCATTACTAAGTAGCATATGGGCATTTTCGGTGGATTCGGCCTAATGGCCTTAACCCCCACCCTACACGAATATTTTCAAAGCCTGCCAACTCATTCTTCCATGAATCTCTACCTCAAAAAATGGGAAGGAATTTGTAAAAGAATAAGGTGGGAAAATACTGTGTCTTCTATATGTGGTGGGCAGAGCCGGAATCGAACCGGCGACACCGGGATTTTCAATCCCGTGCTCTACCAACTGAGCTATCTGCCCTGACATTTATTGAGAAGAGGTAATTTGTGAATTGCAACTACCCTGCGAAAACCTTCTCTGACGCCATTTTCATAAATCTGATTTTGTCTCGTTCTAACTGCAACTTTAATTCGTCTGCACTTTCAAAACGGGTTTCTTCTCTTAATTTGTAAAGAAACCGGACTTCCAGGTCTTTTCCGTAAATCGATTTATTAAAGTCAATCATGTGGACTTCTACTACGGATCCATCATTGCGTGCGCTTTCTCCGAATGTAGGACAAGTCCCTATATTGGTAATCGCATCATACTCCCTTCCTTCCAGAAATACCTTAGTGGCATATACACCGGAAGGAGGCTTTATCTCATGATGGAGATTAAGGTTGGCTGTTGGGAATCCTAACCCTTTTCCACGGCCAGAGCCTTTTATAACCGTGCCAAATACTGAAACACGTCTGCCCAACATTCCTCTTGCCTTCTGCAAGCTACCTTGAATAATGTGCTTTCGTATTGTTGTGCTGCTTGTTCTTTCGCCTTCAAATTCTACTGGCCCGCATGTGACTACTTCAAATCCGTACTCCTCTGCATAATTACGTATCATCGATGCATTGCCTCTTCTGTCCTTGCCAAACGAACAGTTAAATCCAAGTACGATGACTTTTGCTCCCAACCATTCATACAGTACCTTCGTTATAAAATCTTCGGCACTGATATCGGCAATTTTTTTATCAAATTCCAGTACCACAGATAAATCAACACCGAGCTGCTCAAACAATACTAATCTGTGTTCCAGTGATGTAATACAAGACCTTTGTGTCTGTAAAAGAAAGTCTTTAGGGCGGCGATCAAAAGTTAAAACTACTGATTCTCCGCTTTTACTGCTCGCCAGATTTATAGTTTCTTGAATAACCTTCTGATGTCCCGAATGAACACCGTCAAACATTCCCAATGTAATAACAGGATAGATAAGTTTTTTTTGTAACTGTTTGATACCAAAAATCACATCCAATTTGGGCCTCTTGTGTGCACTTAGCAAATATAAATGGCAAACTACTATTTATACAGCGAGTCCACTTCTATCTTCATTTTACAGAAATTCAGCCTTTGCTCTTACCTAATCGAGTCTTTGTGCCTATCCAGGATTCCCACTCAGTAGAAGATACAAGCTGTTTTTCCATAAGGTATTGTTCCATTATCAAATCTTTTTTTTCTTCAAACTTTTTTGGGTCAACTTTTTTTCTCTCTACAAGGCTTACTACGTAACATGTTTTTTCGCCTCTATTTTCAACTGCAATGGCTGACCCTCCAACTTTTAAACCAAAAGCCTTATCAGCAATTTGAGCTCTGTCCTGTCCCAGTATTTCAGTATCATCGTCTCCACTGATGATACCAGGCCTACTGACATATTTTGTTTCTATTATTGTTAACTTACCGACGTCATCGTTAATAAACTTTATACCCTCTTCCAAAGAAGTTTGATCTGTTTTTTCAAGACATTTTCCAGCAACTTTTTCTGCCTCTTCAAATGCTTTTTGATAACGCAGGTCTTCTGCAATTTTTTCATGAACCTCTTTATAAGGAGGTACACGCGGTTCGCGTTTTTCTATCACCCGAAAAATAAGCTTACCTTCCGAAGAGCTTATAGGCGTCGAAGGATCATTTACTTCCCTCTCAAATACTTGCTTGGGGAAATCCGGAATATCAATAATCACTTCTCTCAATTCGTCTTTAGTGAAATAGTTTGTTCCGTTATTCTGATTTGTCGGTATAACATGCGAAAGACTGTATTTTTTTGCAAGTTTGGCGAAGCTGATAAAATCGTCTTTGTCAATATTTTCATATATTTCATTATCAGCATCGGCAATCAGTTGGTTGCCAATTGTTTCACGTTCTCTGAGTAGCATATTGTTTTTAATTTGTGCCTTTACTTCATCAAAAGACTTAAATTCTGAGACAGTCGCTTCATCTGGATTTCCGTCTTCTGGCTTTACCGCATTTTCTTTTCTAAACATAAGATCCTTTTTGTCTTCATAATATTTCTGCATTTTTTCATCAGTGACGTTAATCTGTTTTTCTATTATATCAGACCGCGCAATTATGTATTCTACTTTAACCTTTTCCGGTTCTTTATAACCCCATATCCCTTCTTCAATATTTGGATAATTTTCACTGTATTTATCGTAAAAAGCCTTAATCTCATCTTCTTTGATCTCAACCCGACCGATAAAATCTCTGGCTTTAAGTGAGACATATTTTATTTTTACCTGTTCGTTTTCTTTAATGTAACGCTGGAGCGCCTCGTCGCTAGTGACCTTTACAGCACTTTTTAAAAGGTATTGGAGCTTACGCGCTAAAAGATATTCTTTTATCGTCTGTTCAAACTGCGGTTCCGTCAAATGAAAGAGGTTTCCAAGCATCCGTCTGAAACCCTCTTTGTCTTCAAAGATACGCGGGTCAACAGGAAAGAAATTGCGGATTTCTTGTGCAAGTTCATCCTTCGTAATAACTATTCCCATCTCCTCTGCCTGGATAAAAAGTGCCATCTGCCTCCAGACCAGTTGAGCCACAGGCTCTTTGGCATCTCTGAAAAAAATCCTTGCCCATCTGGTAGCGGTACCACTAAATTGATCTTGCGTAATCTTGCGTCCAAGGATTTCCCCGACGCCAGGCTTTGGAATTATATATTCTGCAGCAGGACCAATGCCCCATATTACCATCAAAAACACGACCAGCATGCCCAGGAGTTTTTTCTGATTTCTTCTAAACCAACTTGTTGCTGCCATCTTTAAATACCTCTCATTTTACAGTTCCCACACATTTCAAACTTATGTGAGGAAAATATCTTTATTAGTAAATCAACCCTCTAAGACTGAATAAAGCCAAACGTTGGATTATATAAAGCAACTTGGTAACTATCAACTGCTTTTTGTAAAAATTTATAATCCAACCAATATACATAACTAAAAATAGACAAAAACACTTTTAACTAGAAAAGTCTTGACACTAACAAACACCTTTGTTTTAATTTTTAACCTCAGGCTGGAATGCATTATCTTTTTAGCTCTCAATAAACCTTAACAATATTATTCTATGGATAAAAACCTTGTAATAGTAGAGTCACCGGCTAAAGCAAAAACGATTGAAGGTTATCTGGGAAAGGGCTTTACTGTCAAATCATGTTTTGGCCATGTACGTGACCTTCCCAAGACTAACAAGGCTATTGACATAAAAAATGGATTTCATCCTACATACGAAATCCCTAAAGAAAAAAAAGATGTAATAAAGGAGCTTAAAAAGTCAGCAAAGAAAGCAGAGGTTGTGTGGCTGGCGACTGATGATGATCGTGAAGGAGAGGCGATATCATGGCACTTGTATGAAGCGCTTAAGTTAGATGAAAAAAATACCCGAAGAATCGTTTTCGGAGAAATTACAAAACAAGCAATACTTAACGCCATCGAATCACCAAGGACAATCGACACTGATCTTGTTAATGCGCAGCAGGCCAGGCGGATTTTGGATCGGCTTGTAGGGTTTGAGTTATCTCCAATTTTATGGAAAAAAATCCAACGTGGCCTTTCAGCAGGCCGGGTTCAGTCCGTTGCCGTCAGGATCGTGGTTGAGCGAGAACGTGAAATAGAACAATTTGATACTCAGTCATTCTTCAAAGTCAGCGCTGAATTTTTGGTTAAAGACGGTAAAGTATTGAAAGCGGAATTAGCCGAAAGGTTTTCCTCTGAAAAGGAAGCCTTGGAATTCTTGACCAAATGTATCGGGGCCAATTTCTCAATAGATAATTTAGAGAAAAAACCGGGGCAGAAAAAACCGTCTGCTCCCTTTACCACGTCTACATTACAACAGGAAGCCAGCCTTAAACTCGGTTTTTCAGTAGCGCAGACCATGACTCTGGCCCAACGTTTATATGAAGCTGGTAAGATCACCTATATGAGGACAGACTCTGTCAGCCTCTCGCAATTAGCCTTAGACAATGCAGCAAAGGAAATAGTTTCTGTATATGGTGCTGAATATTCAGAAACCAGACAATACACTACCAAGTCCAGCTCTGCCCAGGAAGCTCATGAAGCAATCAGGCCTACAGAATTTTCAGAGAAGAGCGCAGGTGGCGACAGAAACCAGACACGCCTTTATGAGTTGATATGGAAACGGGCAATTGCATCGCAAATGTCGAATGCCCGTATAGAGAGAACCACTGCAACAATCGGCATTTCTACGGTTCCACAAACCATGAAAGCCACAGGCGAGATCATCACATTCGAAGGGTTCCTCAAGGTCTATCTTGAATCAACTGTTGATGAAAAGGATGAAGAGGAAAACAAAGGGATTTTACCGCCGTTAACGGTTGGACAAGAACTCAATCTTGACAAAATGAAAGCTGTTCAAAGGTTCACAAGATCTCCTGCAAGGTTCACAGAAGCGAGTCTAGTTAAGAAACTGGAGGAACTGGGCATCGGCAGACCGTCTACCTATGCCCCTACCATTTCCACCATACAGAAACGAGGATATGTACTCAAGGAGCACAGAGATGGCCGGGAAAGACAGTACCTGGAAATTATTCTGGCAAATAATGAAGTTAATTCTTTTACAAGAACGGAAATTACAGGTGCAGAGAAGGCCAAACTTTTTCCAACAGACGTTGCCAGGATAGTCAACGATTTTTTAGTTAAAAATTTTTCAAGGGTAACTGACTATTCGTTTACTGCATCCATAGAAAAGGAATTCGACGATATTGCTACCGGAAAGCTGGAGTGGGACAAAATGATTGGTGCATTTTATGGACAATTTCACGAAAAGGTAGAAGCTACGGAGGCAATAGATCGGTCAGAAGTAGACACCTCAAGGGAACTTGGCAAAGACCCTAAAACAGGGAGAACCATATTGGTTCGATTGGGACCATACGGGCCTATGGCCCAAATCGGGACTGCTGAGGAGCTGGAAGAAGAGGAGAAACCTAAATACGCAAGTCTGCTTAAGGGACAGTTGCTGGAATCTATTACTTTTGAGGAAGCAATTAACCTATTTAAACTACCGAGAGAAGTTGGTACGTATGAAGACAAAGTAATTACTGCAGCAATCGGCAGGTTCGGGCCGTATATTCGACATGACAGCAAATTTGTTTCGTTAACCGGCGATGATGATCCTTATACTGTTGAGCAGGACAGGGCCATTGAATTAATAGAGACCAAACGTAAAGCTGATGCTGAAAAATTTATCAAGTCATTTGACGAAAATCCTGAAGTGCAAGTGTTAAACGGCAGGTACGGGCCTTACATAAAAATGGGAAAGAAGAATGTCAAAATACCCAAGGACAAAGAGCCTAAGGATTTGACTCTCAAAGAGTGTCTTGATCTTGCCGAAAAAACGCCTGAAAAGAAAGCAAGAGGAGGAAAAAGAAAGGCAAAAGCTGTCACTAAAAAGAAAAAGTAAGCAGCTTTTTAGTAAGCAGAAAAAGAGCTAATACTTCAACGTAACATAGCCCTTTGATTTGATAAACATAGAAACGACCACCTTTGTGTCCACAAATCCCTTCAATACCGATTGAAATTCACTGGCAGTCTTAACATCGCTGGAACCGACCCTTAATATTATGTCACCGGGTAATATGCCCGCCCTTTCTGCCGGACTACCACTTACAACGTGTCTTACAAGCACCCCATGCCCTTCCTCATCTTCCGGAGAGAGAGTTTCTACTGCCAGACCCACGTAAAGACTTGTTTGCGCAATAAGATTCCTGACTGTTAAGTACGTACGCCCGGACATGTTCCCTGGTTGCTCATCAATATTGATTGTTAATAATTCTTCTTTCTTGTTACGAATGACCGTTACTGAGACATTACTGCCAACTGCCGAAACCCTTATGGCCTTCTGTAGGTCGTCTATATTCATGATTTTGCGCCCACCAAATACGATGATAACATCACCGGGAAGAATATGCCCTTTTGACGCGGGAGTGTCCTGCCATACCTCAGAGATAAAAGCACCTTTATCTGAATTGAGCTGAAATTCTCTCAGCACATCACTTTTATTGTTTAGATTTAAATATGCGGCCAGACTGTCATTGATATCTTGAAGTCCAACTCCCAGATAGCCTCTTATGACCCTGCCTTTTTCAATAAGGCCTGATATTACCTCATTTGCAATTTCCATGGATATCGCAAACCCCACTCCTTGAAAGCCACCTGTACGTGTTGCAATAGCAGAATTAACCCCGATAATCTCGCCGCGTAGGTTTACCAGAGGTCCGCCACTGTTGCCTGGATTAATCGCGGCATCTGTCTGAATAAAATCTTCATATGCAAATGGCTTGGCAAATGGGGTAATATGCGTTCTTCCAATTGCGCTGACTATACCCGCAGAAACTGTCTGGCTGTACCCAAATGGATTGCCGATGGCAATGACCCAGTCTCCAACATTTACACTCTTTGGATCTCCAAGAGTGGCTACTCGGAGATTTTCACACGCAATCTTCAAAATTGCCAAATCCGTATTTAAATCCTTGCCAATGATTGCAGCGTCATACTTGTTCCCATTATGCAGCGTGACCGTGATTTTTCCGTTTTCAAAACCGCTAACGACATGAAAATTGGTAAGGATATATCCAGGCTTTTTTATTACTATTCCAGAGCCAAAACTAGGTCTGTTAGAATCCTGAGATTTATTATTTCTACCATTAGGAGAGTGGAAAGGAACTTCTTCGTGTGGGTTAGCAGATGCGCCATAAGCACCTTCTGCCACAATACTTACAACTGAAGGCGCTACCAGGCGTGATACTTTTTGGAAAAGCCGTACAAACGGGCTTACAACCTTCTCCAATTCTAAAATATCTTTTCTTAATTCTTCAACTTCACTAGCCGCACATACTTTTTGGCTGAGTAAAAGCAAAAAAACAAGGCAAAATATTATTTTAGAACTCAGTAAATTTGAAAACCACACATACATAATGCGGTGAATTGTACCAAAATAACCGCCTTTTACAACAAATCATTTGATTTTGAAGTTGGCATTGATACTATATGGACAGCTTGATTTTCTCATTTATGCAAGTTATTAATCGCTTAAATATGTTTAAAACGCGGCAAACTACAATATTATGAATAAAGGTAAGCTCATTGTCATTGAAGGAACCGATGGAAGCGGGAAAACGGTGCAAACCGGTCTTCTCGTAGAAAGGTTGCTGAAAAAAGGCTATAAAGTACAAATGGCTGATTTTCCGCAATATGGTAGATCCTTCTTTGCGAACATGGTAGAGAAATATTTGAACGGAGAATTTGGCTGGCCGCAGGAATTGAGAGCCCATCTTAAAAAGCATCCACTTTTCATTGAAACAAGTCCCTCCTCCGACAATGACAGGACGGTAAATCTTGATTCACGACCTAATGAGGTTAATCCTTATCTCACTTCCCTTCTTTACGCAGGAGATAGATGGGAGGCAAAAAACCAAATGCACAAATGGCTAGAGGAAGGAAGCATAATTATATCCAACCGCTATGCTTGCTCAAATATGGCCCACCAAGGCGCAAAAATCAGTAATGCTGAAGAACGAAAAAGGTTTTATAAATGGATTGAGGTGCTTGAACATGAAGTCTACGCTGTTCCAAAACCAAGCTTTACTATTTACCTGCAAGTCCCAATCGAAATTTCCCAAGAGTTAATTAAAACAAGATTAAGAGAATCGGAAGGCTTAAAATCAAAAATGGATTTACATGAAGAGGATACCGAATACCTGAAGAGAGTCCGGGAGTCATATATAGAGCTTGCCGATAGCGATAGTAACTGGTGTACAATAGAGTGTGCAGAAAATAATCAAATAAAACATAAGGAATCCATTTCAGATGAAATTTGGTATGCGATAAGCAGGGTTTTAAGTTAGAGCTTTTGGCAGATTTATGAAGAAACAGGTGGTACCTGTTTCTTCATAAATCTCAACAATCAAAAAAACTATTCTTGACATTTCGCGTGGTTATCAACTATGATAGCAGGTTTATAGTTACTATAAATAAAAACATGTACATAATAAGGAGGGGATTTTTGGAAAATATATTGAATAAAGATATAAGGGCGGTTATAGATCAATGTCCTGACGTTGGGCGTATTTTGGAAGAGTATAATATTGGTTGTGCCCCATGTTCTGTTGGAAGCTGCCTGGTTAGCGATGTCGTTGGGGTTCATGGTCTCGACCCACAAACAGAAGCCACTTTGATGTATAAAATGGAAAAAGCTCTCTATCCGGATAGAGATATTCCGGAACCTAAGGTAGACATGTCAAAAGTGGCACCGAAAGAGATAAATTATTCTCCCGCGGTAAAAAATCTTGTAGACGAGCATGTACTGATTAAAAGGCTCCTGGCTTTAATTCCTGCCATTACTGATTTTGTCGAAAAGAGCGAAACTGTAGATAAAGACCTTATTATGGGTTGTATTGATTTCATAAGAGGTTATGCTGATAAGTTCCATCATATGAAGGAAGAGGATATCCTTTTCAAATATGTTGACGAACAGTCGGAGATAATTAAGATTATGTACGAAGATCATGTTACCGGAAGGAACCATGTCAAGAATGTCGTCGAAGGTGCAGAAAATGGAAACAAGGCCCAGATCAAAGAACATTTACTTGGATACAGGGACTTGTTAACCCAGCATATAAATAAGGAAGATGATATCTTATATCCATGGATAGAACGTCAAATGTCTGATAATCAGATTGGCGAACTATTCCAGAGGTGTAGTGCGGCAGATGCATCAGTAGGAGAAGAGCTGCCGAGGAAATATGAAAAATTTATAATTGATTTAGAAGAAAAATTCGCGAAGGAGAATTAATAATGAGTGATTGCTGCCCAGGATCAAAAACAATGGATTTTAATGATGACAGTGCGCAGGGTGATGATGAAACAGGTGCACGCCAATCTCAACTGAAACAGTGGCCTATCCAGTTGCATCTGGTTTCTCCACAGGCACCTTATTTTCAGGAGAAGGATATTTTACTTGCCGCAGACTGTGTGCCGTTTACCTTGGCAGATTTCCACAAGGATCATCTTAAAGGGAAAAGCCTGGCTATTGCCTGTCCAAAGCTGGATTCAGATCAGGAAATCTATGTGGACAAGATTGCCTCTTTAATTGATGACTCAAAGATCAATACTTTAACAGTAATGATTATGCAGGTACCATGCTGTGGTGGATTAGCCCAGATTGCAAAATCTGGCGCAGAGAAGGCGACACGGAAGATACCGGTTAAACAGATTGTTGTTGGCGTAGAAGGCGGTCAAGTCTTATCCGAGGAGTGGCTTTAAGGATTTGAGGGCTTTTCTTTTTATACATAAAAAATTCCCTGAGGGGCCAAGTGCTTCTCAGGGTTTTTTTTATTTCTTTTCAAACGATAAAGTAATGCAAACAATTACAGTACATAATGGTTTTGAAATTTCTTTCGTTGGAGTGTTATACTATTTTGAAATATCGGTTGTGTAATTAGTTAGCTGGCACTTCCCGGATGTCCAGTATCTTTATATCAAAGTAGAGGGTTTTACCCGCCAGGGGGTGATTGAAGTCAAGCAGAATTGTTTTTTCTTTAATCTCTGCGACCTGGGCGTAAATTGGCTTACCGTCAGAGTTCAGGCTTTCTAGTACTGTCCCGATTTTCAGTTCATCTTGTGAGAACTGTTCCTTATCCAGTTCAATAAAAGCATTGCCATCTACAGGCCCATAACCTTCATCTGGTGCAACAGTGACCTGTTTGCCCTCTCCAACCCTCATGCCTTCCAATGCAATCTCCAATGCGGGCAGAAGCCTACCTGCCCCTTGACTAAAGGTTAGCGGCTCAGAGCCTACATTTGTATCGACTACCGATTTGTCCTCAAGTGCGAGTGAATACTCAATAGATACTTTCTTGCCGGGCGAGACGACCGTATTATTGGCTGACCCCATCGACTCTTCAGCAAAAGCAATGGAGCATCCAAAAATACAAATTATGATACCGAAGACAAACCACTTTTCGCACAAGAATCTTTTCACTAGATTAACTATTGAATTTTCCATGATTAAATGGTAGTAAATGAGAATACGAAAATCAAGAGTTATCAATAATATTTACTGAAGATGGATGAATTTTCCTTTATAAAATGGATAAAAAGTAATCAAAAAAAGGACAAAAACATTGCCATTGGTATTGGTGATGATTGTGCGTCTATAAGGATTAATGGTGACAAAATGCTCTTGGTTACCACTGATATGCTGGTAGAAGGTACGCATTTTGACCTTAAAAAAAATACGCCTGGGGAAATAGGAAAAAAGTCAATTGCCTGCAGTATCAGTGATATTGCTGCTATGGGTTGTTCGGCAAAATATGCGGTAGTTTCGATCTGCTTCCCCCACGAAACGAAGATAAAATTTGCTAAAGAATTGTACCGTGGCATTAATGAAATGGCCAACGCATTTAATATTAAAATAATAGGTGGAGATATTGTCAGCGGCAAAAAAATACTGGTTGTCAACGTGACGATGTATGGTAAAAACGAAGGATTAAAAACTATAACCCGCTCTGGTGCCAAGGTAGATGATGTCATAATGATAACGGGTGAGTTAGGGGGGTCAATATTAGGAAGGCATATCACGTTTAAACCGCGTTTGAAAGAAGGTTTGTTGCTAAACAAGAAATTTAATATAAATTCTATGATAGATATTAGTGATGGTCTGGTCGCAGACCTGGGTCACATCCTTGAGAAGAGTGGCGTTGGCGCTGTTTTATATGAAGACGAAGTACCAATATCTGCAGATGCAGAGACACTGGCACGCAAGACCGGGTCATCAGCACTCCATCATGCCCTTCACGATGGCGAGGATTATGAATTGCTTTTTACGCTTCCTTGTAATGAGTCAAAAAAACTTTTATCTTACAGGTCTTTTCCTGTACGGTTGTCAAAGATCGGTTATATCAATGAATCAGAAGGAATAAAAATGCAGAATTCAGATGGTAAGTTAAAAAAAATAAAATCGTTAGGATATAAACATTTTAAATAAACATTTCACTATTACCGATAACTCCATATACATTGAAACCAGTGAAATTGAACAGACAATTGACCTTGGTTGTATAGTAGGGTCTCTCCTTAAAGCAGGTGATGTAATAGCTCTTACTGGCCAATTAGGCGCTGGCAAAACATATTTTACGAAGGGAATCGCTGCAGGACAGGGCGTGAAGGACAAAAAGATAGTAACAAGCCCTAGCTATGTGATAGTTAAACAATATATGGGAAGGTTACCGATTTATCATTTCGATGCGTACAGGTTGGAATCATCAGATGAAATGTATGAAATCGATTGTGTAGGATTTTTCTGGGGCGATGGCATATCAATAGTCGAATGGGCGGACAAAGTAATGGAATGCCTGCCAGATGAGTTTATAAAAGTGACAATTAAGATATTGGGAAAAACATTGCGGGGTGTATATGTGTCTTACAAGGGAAAAAGATATAGAAATTTTATGGAAGAAGTTATGGAGAAGGTCAAGTGTCGCAAATAAAAATTTTGCCACAAACAGTTGTAACCAAAATAGCTGCCGGTGAAGTTATAGAGCGCCCTGCATCGGTTTTGAAAGAGTTGATTGAGAATGCTATTGATGCAGAAGCAACGCATATAGAGATACAACTGGAGGAGGGCGGCAAGAAACTGATGAGGGTTTCTGACAATGGCATTGGAATGGACTGGGATGATGTCAAGATCGCATTTTTAAGCCATGCGACAAGCAAATTACGAAGCGATGACGACCTTTTTTCTATTAATACACTGGGCTTTAGGGGAGAAGCACTTCCGAGCATAGGAGCAATTTCACAGACAAGGATTACATCCCGCACAAAAGATGCATTGATTGGCTCAGAAATCCTGATTGAGGGAGGAACTCTTGGTAAAATTAAAGAAAAAGGAGCACCGGAGGGCACACAAATCGAAGTACGTAATATATTCTTTAATACTCCAGTCAGACGTAAATTTCTGAAAAGCATACAAACTGAAATGGCCCATATATCAGAAATGATTACACGGTTTGCATTGTCGTATCCAGGCATACATTTTAATACTATCCATAACGGCAAAAATGTTTTAATCTTTCCGACTGCCAAAAACCTGAAAGAGAGAATAAATACAATTTATGGAAAAGAAATAGGCGAAAATCTTATTGAAATTAATTTGAAAGAGCCTGATCTCTCTATATACGGTTATATACTACCGCCAACACATAATCGCCCAAATACAAAGATGCAGTTTATATTCCTCAATGGAAGATATATTCGAGACAATATAATTTTTCATGCAATAAATTCTGCCTATAGAAATCTTTTGATGTCCAGGCGATCGCCCATCGTTTTCTTACTTCTACAGCTTGATAGCAAGGAAGTGGATGTTAATGTGCATCCAACGAAAACAGAAGTCAGGTTTAAAAATACGGGTCTTATTCACGATCAGTTATATGCAACAATACGTTCCGCCCTTATGCAGACAGAAGTTCACACCTCGTTACAGGTTACGAACCAACAAAATCCTCCCAACGCCAAATTTCCTTCAGCGGGAGCCAATGCATTTGTGGAAGGTGTTGAGGCACAACACCGGCAGAATAAAGACATTTCACTAGAGGGGAAAAAAGAGTCGGTAATGAAGTCGATGTCTGATTTCTTTTCAACTTCACTGGGCAATGAAGCTCCTGATCACAAAAACGAGTATAAGCAGCAAGGCTTGCTATCTTCAGAGGTGAAACCTTTATTTAAACTAGAAAGCAGGCTAACTTCTAATATACAGATCCATAATTCGTACATAGTAGAAGAAACGGTAGATGGTTTAAGCATTATTGACCAGCATGCTCTGCACGAAGTTGTTCTTTACCACGAGATATGGGAACACATTAAATCGTCGAAACTTGCAATACAGAAACTGTTAATACCTGCATTAATAGAACTGACACCTCGCGATTTTGTTACAATTATGGGTCTCAAAGGAGAACTTGATACTTTAGGTATAGAAATAGAAGAATTTGGAAAAAGTACAATCGCAATTCGTACACATCCCCAAATTTTAAAAAATCTGGATTTCCATGCACTTATTCAAAGTGTTCTGGAAGAAATTGATAGTGATGAAGTTAAAAGCAAAACAGATAATATTTTAAGGAAAATCGTACAGGTAATGGCCTGTAAAGGTGCTGTCAAGGCGGGACAACGGCTGGCGCCACAAGAAATTCAGTCACTTTTAGAGCGAAGGAAAGATAATATTGTGACAAGCTTTTGCCCTCATGGTCGTCCTACTGCACTTGAATTTAAAATATCTGAACTTGAGAGACAATTTAGGAGGACATAGCTATAATTTTTTCTAAGTTGTATAATTAAAAAAAATCTGCAGTATATAGTGGCGCTTAAGGTGAATTACTACAGTATGTAGTAATTAGTAAAGTTCTCGCAAGACGATAATCACCATAATGTTAACTTTTTCCTTGACGGTTTATGTGTTTATCTATAGTATTGCCCGTTTAGCTATTTATTAACACTTTAATGGAACGGAGTTGGTTTTTTTATGGCAAAGATTCAGATTTCTGAAAATGAGAGCTTACGTGAGGCGATTAGAAGATTTAAAAAGATGTGTGATAAAGAGGGCATAATAAACCAGTCAAAACGTTATGCTTATTTTGAGAAGCCGTCTGACAAACGTCGACGTGAAGCGAGCAGGAGAATTAAGAACATAAAGAAGGCACAGAATCCAAATGCAAATATTATTTAACTCGTAATATTTGCAAATCGTTAGTGATTCGAAGAAACAGCCTTGGCGTTAACTAAAGCTGCATATCATATCGAGTATTACGAGTCGATATCGAACATCGCGTTGTAAATACCACTACCGTAATTATTTTTTAACGGTGTGGTTCCTCGTACTTATTTCCATCCAGAGATATTTCAAGTAACATACGTTTAGTGACTTTTCGTCTCGGATTCCTAACCATTCTACTAGTAGAATGCATGGTATTCAGTCGGATGATAAAAGATACAGAAAGCTTAAATTATAGGATGAAGTACTATTTTCTTTGACACTAAATCGCTGCCTGATAGATTATATAGAATGACTACCGTCGCTACTCAAAAAACATGGATGGAAACACACAGATATTATCCCTTTAGTGCCTATTTGCGGGAGAATTTTTCTATTAAAATCCACAAGGTTTCGATTCATGCCGGTTTCACGTGCCCTAACAGGGATGGCCTGGTAGGTATTGGTGGCTGCACTTACTGCGCAAATGAAAGTTTTAGTCCAAATGTGCGGGAAGCCATATTACCTATAAAAGGACAAATCGAAAAAGGTATTACACATTTAAAGAAAAGATATAGTGCAGAAAAATTCATTGCTTATTTTCAGGCGTTTACAAATACTTATGCAGATGTTGATACATTAAAGGCCAGATACGACGAAGCGTTGTTAAACAAAGATGTCATCGGACTTTCTATTGGTACAAGACCTGACTGTATTACAGATGAAATATTGGATCTTATAGATAGTTACGCTAAAAAATACCATGTATGGGTTGAATATGGCTTACAAACAATTCATGATCGTACTTTGCACTTGGTAAACCGTGGACACGATTACAAATCATTCGAAGAGGCCGTAATCCGCACGAAAAAGAGGAATGGCATAAGAATATGTGTTCACGTAATCCTTGGTCTTCCCGGAGAAGATAGAAATGATATGATGGAGACCGCCAGAACAGTTTCCTCTATGGGTATTGATGGAATAAAGCTCCACCACCTATACATTGCAAAGAACACGGCGATGGCTCATGATTATGTCAAAGGTGACATTAAGACATTGAAAATGGAAGAGTATGTCTCCCTTGCCTGTGATTTCTTAGAAAGGATTTCTCCTGATATTGTTGTGCAGCGATTAGTTGGTGACACGCATGGAGATTTCCTAATTGCTCCCGTGTGGAATACAACCAAGGGAGAAGTTTTTGTCGCAATAACCAATGAGTTAAAATATCGTAATTCATACCAAGGCTCAAAATACACTCCACTATACTCTACATTGCAGCGATCATAAGGACTTTAACCTTATTGTATGGGTGCAATAGTACTTGACATGACAAAGTTTGGATAGATATAATCATTTATCTCAACTTGTCCAAGTTGTTAATTGAGGATCTGCGGCTTGCAAACTTACCCTTATTACATAAAAGAATGTCTAAATCAATACACAGAAGTTTCAATACATCCTAATATTGTCGGCGAGCAATATGCAAGCAAACATATTACTGATACGTAGATCCGATTTCTTAAAAAAATGTAATTTACCATTTTTCTTTAACACACCGAATAGTGTGATAAAATAGTTTGCAGGTGAAAGAATTATCAACTGAAAAAATAAGAAATTATCGACTTACAGACTGACTTAGTAGCGGGTGTAATTCAGTGGTAGAATACCAGCTTCCCAAGCTGGGTGTCGTGGGTTCGAATCCCATCGCCCGCTTTCTGTAAGCATTAATTTTGGGTTGACAAATTCCAATATTGGGATATGGGTTGGGGAAACATAGAATTTATTCCCTGGCTATTTACATTGAGTAGTAGACTCTGTTTGCTATTGTTGCAGACAGGTAAAGAATCTGTCCGTATGAAAACTCTTATTGATAGATATACACTTGGGGAGAGAGTGGATACATTGAGATATTTTTCAGATTCAAAAGAATTTGGCAGTATTATAGTTACGCTTCTAGTCATAATTTCGTTAACAGGATGTGCTTCAAGTTCCAGCTCAAGATTGGAACCTCCTCCTAGCTTTAAAAGGGATTTAGATTCTATAAATGACGATCTTATTAAAAGGCCGAGAAAATCTATAAAATATACCATTAAAAAAGGTGACACTATATGGCGAATAGCTCATAATCATGGCGTATTGCCTGATGACCTTAGAAGAATTAATAACATCAAAAATATTGATAACATAAAACCTGGACAACAGTTAATTATTCCAAAGGGTTTTACCGCTAGAAATGCGGTTCCGGTACGGAAAGCATCTACGTGTACTAAACAAACAGATGAGTTTTTTAAATGGCCTATACATGGTAAAGTACTTTATGGTTTTGAAAAATGGATAGATGGCTATCAAAATAAAGGAATCGATATACAGGCAGTTGATGGACAGGCGGTAAATGCCTCAAAAAGCGGAGTGGTTGCATTAATCTCGGATACTCCTGATGGATGGGGTAAGGTTGTTGTGCTTCAGCATGATGATGACTCTTACACATGGTATGCTTACAATTCCAGGATTCTTGTAAAAATGGGGGACAGTGTTTACCAGGGGCAGACAATTGCAAAGGCTGGTAGTACCGGGCGGGCGAAACAAGACACACTCCATTTTAAGATATTTTTGCGCGGAGTACCGGTAAATCCAATATCTCACTTACGGTAAATGATAATATAGACATTTCAACGCAAATAGTAATAATTCAAGTTTGAAGAAGATTTTATAATAGTACACAATGTTTTTTTCTTTTACAAGTTAGGTCGCTATCACGACAAAAGACTATCCTTCGACTCCGCTCAGGATGACGTCACACTGAGCGGAGTCGAAGTGTTATCAACATTGAACTTCCTATACTCTAAATTATTGAAAAATATCTGGGCACCCTGGCGTAAGGAATTTATATTGAGCAAAAAAGAAGAAAATTGTTTTTTCTGTGAGGCGATAAAAGGCAATCAAGACCGCAAGAATCTTGTCTTATACAGGGGAAAGGAGTGTTTCTGCATCCTAAACAAATATCCATATAATAATGGACATTTGATGGTAACGCCAAACTTGCATAAGGACGATTTGACAAAACTAAGCAACTCAGAAATGCTTGAATTCATAACATTAACGAGAGACGTGAAGAATGTCTTGAGTAAAAAAATGAATCCTGACGGCTTCAATATAGGAATTAACCTTGGAAAGGTTGCCGGAGCAGGCGTTGAAGGCCACATACACTTACATATAGTCCCAAGATGGAAAGGCGATACAAACTTTATGCCAGTTATTTCTGATACAAAAGTGGTCCCACAATCACTCGACGATTTATATGTCGAATTGAAAGATTCTTTTTAACGTTTAATATTGGGTTATACAAAATGCTGACAAGAAGAGAACTGGAAAAAAGGGAGGATAGTTGCCTGGCATCGTATGCTATGAAAAGTATGCATACGCGCGGGAGAGTACATCCGGAGGACGAGCATCCCTATCGAAGTGTTTATCAGAGGGACAGAGACAGGATTATCCATTCTACTGCTTTCAGAAGACTGGAATATAAAACACAGGTATTTGTAAACCACGAGGGAGACCACTATCGTACACGGCTTACCCATACAATAGAAGTTGCCCAAATTGCCAGGAGCATATCCAGGGCATTATGTTTAAATGAAGACCTTTCAGAGGCAATAGCCATGGCACACGATCTGGGACATACACCATTTGGTCATTCAGGAGAAGATGCTCTCAGGATATTGATGAGGCATCATGGCGGCTTTGAACACAACGTTCAGGGCCTGCGTGTTGTTGACGTGCTGGAAAAGCGATATTCGCAATTTTCCGGTTTGAATCTTTCGTGGGAGGTGAGAGAGTCAATTGCAAAACATAAGTTACTTTCAGATGATCCAAATGTTATTAAATTTGATTTAACCAAACAACCGCTTCTTGAAGCAAAAATTGTGGATATTGCTGACTCTATAGCCTATGACAATCACGATATAGATGATAGTTTACAAGCAGGATTGATTACGGAAAGCGGATTGGAAGAAGTAGCATTATGGAGATACGCAAAAGAGAAGGTAAAAGAACAGTATAATACTCTTGCGAAAGAGATGGAAAATATACATACCATAAAATATCTAATAAACATGGAAGTAACGGATTTGATAACGCATACACAACGAATGATTGAAAAGATGAAAATAGAGACAACTGATGACGTCCAGAAGTGTAAAGAGCGGTTAGTATCGTTTTCACCTGAGATATCTAAAAAAAAACTGGAGTTGCAGGAGTTCTTACAACAAAACGCATATAATCACTACAGGGTAGTTCGCATGGCTGATAAGGCAAAACGGTTCGTCGAAGAGCTATTTAACGCGTTTATTCAAAACCCTATGCAGCTTCCGCCGGAATACCAGAAATGGATAGAAGAGGCGGGGCTTTATCAGGGTGTTTGTGACTATATAGCAGGAATGACTGACAGGTTTGCTCAAGACGAGTATTTAAAACTTTTCTATCCTTATGAAAGAGTATAATGAAAGCAGATGTTTCTGTAATAATGCCCGCTGCTGGTCTTAGCCTTCGTATGGGAGCCGGTGTAAGAAAACCATTTCTCATGATAGGTGAAAAACCTGTTTTTTTTTATACGCTTGAAAAATTCTGTAAGCTAAAAAGAGTAAAAGAGATTATTTTTGTCGTGAATGAGAAGGATCGGTCAACGGTTATTGAAAAATGGTCAGATGAGCTTAAGGCTTACAAAGTAACTAAGATTGTAACGGGGGGTGTACGCAGGCAGGATAGTATCAGAAACGGCCTTTCTCATTTAGATCCTGATACTGAAATAGTTCTGATACATGATGCCGTGAGGCCTTTGGTAAAACAGGATGAAATTGAGGCTGTTATTAAAAGCACTGAGGAAAAAGGCGCTGCTATTCTTGCGAGTCCTATGAAATTGACGGTAAAGAGAGTTAACTCAAGTCATGAAATAATAGAAACAGTTCCTCGGCATGATCTATGGATGGCACAAACACCTCAAGGTTTTAAAAGAGATTTGATAGTTAATGCTTATAATAAGATTAAGGATACAAATGAAGAGTTTACTGATGATGCTGAGGTAGTTGAAAAAGCCGGGCATACGGTAAGAATAGTTTCAGGGAGCTACGATAACATTAAAATTACAACACGAGAGGATCTGAAGCTGGCAGAGTCACTATTAATAAAATGTTAATTTCTTCAACTTGTCCACAATCCATACCATGCCTTCTGTGTCTAATGCACAGTATTTTTTTAAATCTTTCCTGATTTTACCTATTTCCCCTTCTGGAAAACTATTAGAGATAATATCTAAGAAGGTAAGGCTTGCATTCATGCCGTCTGAGATATTCAATCCTTCATAGCCTTTTCCTGTTAACACAGGAAGTACATTTTTAATAGATGCACTCCCTTTTTGTCTAGGATGATAGTAGTGAAAAGATCTGAAAGGTGCAAGTAAATCAATTATTCTATCATTCAAATTTTCTACCCATTCGTTATACTCAGGAAAAATGTTAGCAAGTGCTCTCAGTACACCTTTTTCAAAGCTCATATTATACACAACGATACTGCCGCAATTACCCAATACTTTTTTCAATGAATCTATAAACTCGTGCCTTGGATCATTGGTGCCATCTGCAAGGAAAGAATGGTGTCTGGATGCGGCATTGTCTTCATCAACAACATGCAGTGAAAACTGAAATGGAATTTGTTGATAGGGCCTTGTTCCATCGAATGGTGGTATGGCTCCACTGAAAGTCTCAAAGTCCAGGTAATATAAAGGATATCTCAATGTATTCAGAAATTGTCTAATCGCCTTCTCATCAATATGTGGCTTTCCGGTAATATCACAATCTTTCTGAATTTTCTGTTTGCCATTCAGAATAAAATCATCAGGGATATCCTTGAAGGCGAAGATGCCTTTTTCAAATAGTTCAAACGCTTTCTTTTTGTTACCATACATTTCAAAGACATTGTTTTCTGGCAGAAACCCCCAGCACTCTTCTTTTAAAGGGCATACGTACGGGCTATTGCAATGTTCACCTATAGTGACAGAAGGACACTTTCCGGAAACAACCTCACGGGACATGTTTTCTATTCGTTTCTGTATTCCATTTGTCGCTTCATCTACCTGCACGGTAATATCTGTAGTTGCTAATAAGTCCTCAGGGTCAATTTCAGATTGTCTAATATATCCATTGTTAATGTACATAAGAATACTGTTTCTGATATTCAAACCGTACTTTTCACAACAATATCTCTGGAAGGAAACATCACGAATATTTACATCCTTAACTCCGGTAGAACTCTTGACTTCAACAATATCCCACTCCTCTTTATTTACAGGTTTTAGAACATCTACTCTAGAGAAAATATTATCAATCATAAACCCGGCTTCAAACAGTGGTTTGCGTTTCTTGAGAAGTTTTTCCGTATGTCTGAGGTTGTCCGTAAAATCATCTGTAGAGATGTCGATGCCACCAGGGAATCGTTTCTTTGCAAACTCACCTACTAAATGCCCTTGATCGAATCTATGTTGTGTAGATACATCAGGCTTTGGAATCCTATCAGGTTCATTGAGCATCACCCATAAATACTTGGAGCATTGCAATCCAACAAGATATTTTGATTTTGTCAGTAATTTTTTTCTGGCCATAAACAGTATTTTTAAAGCCGGTTTGTAGATTAATTATCTATACATGGTGGATCTTAACAATATAAGTGGCAATTCGCATCTCAAATATCATAATTAATCATAGATGCCAAATTAAAATATAATAATATATTAAAGCGACAGCATGTTGTCGGTTTAATGTTTACAATATTTATGTGTGTTGATAATATGTTCCCATATGACTACCAAAAACACAAGCTATGACAAGAAGGTATTTCGGCTTCTTTCGATTCTGAATCAGTTAGACTCATGTAAAAAGGTGTCCACGCGAGAGCTGGCAAAAGAGTTCAATGTTTCTCTCCGTACAGTTCAAAGGGATTTAGAACTTCTTTATATGACAACAGGATTTTCAATAAAACCATTAGGGAAGGGATATTATTCTTTTAATGAAGGTTTCTCTTTAAAGAAGCTATTACTTACTACAGAAGAGGCATCTCTCCTCTCGTTTCTCCACGATATTTCAAGATCATTGGGAGGAAAATTTGAAGAATCCTTTTCTAATATCCTGAAGAAGGTGCTTTCAAAGGAGCAGGATTCTGCCTTTTATATAAAACTTCCGGAAGGCACAAAAATCAGTAAAGATTTTCCTTACATTAAGGAATTGGAGGAAGCCGTTAAGAATAACATAAAGATTGTATTGCATTATAGGACTCCAGAGAAAGAGGGTGACTATAGGGTTAGTCCTTTGAAAATTATATTCTTTGACGGGTTCTGGTATCTTTTAGCTCAGGTAGATGGCAAGAACTGGATAATCAAGTTCAGACTTGAGAATATAATAAATATAGAGCTACTGGATGAATATTTTACACCACCCAGAAATTTAAGCACCTTCCTGGATCAAAGCGTAAATATCTGGTTTACAGAAAAGAGGGATAAACAGGTTGTCTTAAAGGTCGATAAAGAGGCGGCAAGGTATTTTAAACAACAGGTGTATTTCCCCTTACAGAAGATTACAAAGGAGAATAGGGATGGCTCTTTAAGGATAGAGACAAAGATTTGCCATAATGAAGAGATCCTTCGTATAATTTTTCGATGGATTCCATATGTACATGTAGTGACGCCGAAAGGGTTGACGTCTGAAGTAGAAAATATAGTTAAGGGGTATTTAATTAAAAAATAGGAGAATAATATGGAAATTGAAAAAGATTTAATACATATTTGTGAAAAAGTGGCTAGCAAATTAGTATTAATACCCAGAGGGAACGAAACGAAGAATAATAAAATCAATTTAGATACAAGGCTAATATTCCCTTCTTATTAGAATGATAGGAAGAAAGTAAGAATTAGTGAACAAGAATCAAGGATCCTTTTTTGTCAGACTAGTAATAGTGATAATAGAACATTTGAACAAATTGTTAATGTTGAATTCAAAGCTCATAATGCTAACATATCACATATTATGAAGGATTTGTTAAAATTAGTTGCTGAGCCGGCACACGGCTTGTTTTTTCATACTTTACATACTATTAATAGTGGTACTTTAGTTAACGATGGGGAACGTGACGGGATTATTGATAAATACAAGAAGATAAAAGAATATGAAGACAAATTTGAGAAGCCTACAGCCGGTGGGAGCAAATTTATTTTATTTGCTATTTGTATCATTGATAAAAAAATCCTTTTAATGAAAACCTTTCATAAAAATAAGTTTGATTCAATAGATAATTTTTTTTCAATCAATCATGATAAGGTTTGCGAGGCAGAGATACATGAGACCAATAAAGGTTGGACACAAATACGTTTAAAGTAAACAAAAAAACTGAAAGGTGAATATGATGAGCTTGTTCGGAAAAGTAAAAGACGAACTACAAGAAAAAATATTTAATAAGCGATACAAACACAATTGGTGGACTAAGACTGTTTGGATGAAACTGAACAACAATGATGACTCTTTAATTTATGAAGCAATTGAACTGGTCAGTAACAATGTTTCTAAATACGTATATAGTAAAGAGACTAACAGTTATGAAAGTTGGAAGATAAGAAAAGTAACTGAAATTTCAAAGGAAAGAAATATAGCTATAAATAAAAGACAGTATTTAGAAGAAGCGTTAGAGAGAATATTTGTTGCATCAATTGATGATTTATATAATCAATTTAATTTGCTATCTGGAGTATTAGAACAGCCTCAAACAAGAAAATCTATCGATATTGTTGCTGTAAAAAATAATAGTATAAAAGAAATGATTGAGCTTAAAGAGTGGGAAAACACGAATGACAGTCCCATTTTATCAGCATTAGAATTATTGTTTGATTATTTTGTATATAACAAATTAATAATTGACAACGTTCGTAGCAAAAACAGAACGCCTCCTGACGTCTGTAAAAACTTGAAGTTGTCTGTTTTAGCACCAATTGATTATTATGAATATTATGGCAATTTTGAAGCTATAACACTTATAACGAATGCTGCTAATCGATATTTGTCAGAACATCAATCAGGAAACTTTGAATTCTCCTTTGATCAATTATCTGGGAAATTTGGAAAAAGGGAAATTATACAATCAATTCCAGAAGGGGATCTTAAAGCATTGCCTGAAGATATGAAAAGTGAAATAAAAAGATGGTTTTATGAAAGGAAAAAACTCTGAAACTAACCATTCACCAAGGCACACACGAAATAGGGGGTACATGCGTTGAACTGGCAACAGAAAACACACGAATCCTGATTGATATTGGCTTGCCTCTTGTCGATGAGGATGGCCAGAGTTTCAAACTGGGTAATTATCTCGATCTGAGCAAAGCGGAGCTCGTTGAGAAAAAATTAGCTAAAGCCATCTCTGGCCTTTATAAAGAAGACATAGAACTGAAGCAGCCTGATGCCATACTCATCTCACATTCCCACCCGGATCATTATGGATTGATGCCATTTGTGAAGTCTCAAATACCCTTGTATTTAAGTGAGGGTTGTCTGGAATTGATCAAAGCTACTTATTACTTTAGGGGCCTTGATCCCATTTTCAAAACAGTAGAGATTATTGAAAATAAAAAAAGCTTTTCAATCGGTGACTTTAAAATCACGCCTTACATGGTTGATCATTCAGGTTTTGATGCATATGCTTTTTTGATTGAGGCGGAAGGTAAAAGAGTATTTTACTCTGGCGATTTCAGGGGTCATGGTAAAAAGAGCAGCCTGTTTGACAGATTCATTGCAGACCCACCTGGAGATATAGATTATCTGATCATGGAAGGCACAGGTATTGACGGTAAGCCCGGTTATTGTGAAAAGGAGGAGGAGTTAAGAGACAGGCTGGTCACAATCTTTAAAGAGAAGAGAGGATTGGTCTTCTTCGCCTGCTCATCACAGAATATTGATAGAATCTCCTCTTTATATAGTGCATGCCGTAGGAGCGGGCGAATCCTTGTACTTGATCCTTATACTGTGCATTTGCTGGATGTCTTACGTAAGAGAGCTCCCAGTATTCCGCAATTCGACTTCAAGGACATCAGGGTATTTTTCACTTCTGACAGTAACACGAGAAGATTAGCAGACGATAAGATTCTATATAAATATAAAGACTCAAAATTTCCATATGATGAGATTGAAGAGAAGAAGGACTCCCTTGTTGTGAAACCGTCATATGGCATAAGAAATGCCTTTGCAAAAAAAGGGTATATAGAGGGTTCAACTCTGATTTACTCAATGTGGGGTGGATACTTTGAGAATGAGAAACCATTCTGGGATGAGTACGGCATTTCTCCCATGTATGTTCACACCAGTGGACATGCAGGTGTTGACCAATTGAAGAAATTTGCCAGTGCGCTTAATCCTACAACAATAATCCCCGTCCATACCATGTCTCCAGACAAATTCCCTGAGTATTTTGGCAGTAAAGTCAGGATGCTTTCTGACGGGAAACCAACCGAGCTGTAAACCTTCATTAAAAAACTAAACCACTCTGGACTGAAAGTCCAGAGGTTCAAACGCACGGACTAAAAGTCCTATTATTCCAGTGGAAAATCTACTGTAAAACTAAAAACGGTATAGTTTCCGTGTCTCTTCTTAGTTAGCTTATTGTCAACAAATTTTTTATAAAACATCTGAAAGCCTTGCACTGAAAGTGCATAGTTTTAAACTAGCGTGCTGATACAATGAAATACAAGGTGGTTTTAGAAAGTTCTGTGCTGTTTCAGTACCAGGTTTGCCCGGTTGCCACTCTCAAGGAGCAACCGAGAAAGAGGCACTGGATAACATTACCAATGCGATTACAATGGGAAATATTGTTCGGGATGCAGGAGTGACAAACGAGGCATTCCGGAAACGGTTGTAGAGACTATGCTGATAAGAGAGGGTTATTTTCGGATTAAAAATCTTTCAATAATTTCTTTTTTTTGTAGTCGTAGTCTTCGTCGGTGATGAAGCCCTCGTCCCTCAATTCCAGATACTCCGCCAGAACCTCTTTAATGTTTCTTTCTTTTGTATCATCATGCTCTTCCAGTAAATCTTTTTTCTTATGATCGTAATCTATACCGCTGATAAATCCACCCTCTTTCAACTTGCGCAGATCAATGAATTTATTTTTTATGCTTTTTTCTTGTTTACTGCCTAAAATTAATGCCTTCCTGAGTCCATAGTCTTCCCTCGTAATAAGCCCGGTCTCCTCTAATTCTTTCAGTTCCAGTAGCTGATCTTTAATACTCATTTTTGGCAGTGTAACCGTGGACGGAGTGCCGATGGTAGCGTTAGTAACTGCTGGCTTATCGGTGAGTGTCACTTTCTTTCCATAGTCTTCTTTTTTGACAAAGGTATCTTGTTTTAAATCTATTATTAACCAATTTTCATGTCCTTTTTTAAATTTTTGATCTGGACGAGGGATTATTTGCCAGAATGGGTTTCTAGTTATACTAAATGGATCAACAAATGTTTCATCTACTGTTTCTCCAAATACATTATCACTACCTTTATCTTCAAGATCCTCATATCGTATTCTTGAGAACACAACATTTAATTTATTATTAGAGATAAATAGTCCGCATACGGTATATACTTCTGATTTAAAAAGACCTTTTCCTATGTTGTAATTCGAATTTACTAATATGTATTGCGATGGAGATGCTTTTGTAAAAGCATCAGCTATATGGGGTGCCAAATTAAATAACTCACTTTCCAGAAAAACATTATGTTCTTTACCAAAACCGGTAATGCCCTTTTCTTTAAAATAAATAGTTGCAAGTGCGCTTGACAACACATCTTTATTTAGATATTTAGGGTGATCAAGAAATGCCTTTGAAGCGCCCTTTGTACTTTTCACTTCTTTAAGCCTTATGTACGTTTTGCCTTGATTGAATATATTGTCTCCCTGGCCTTGAGCTTGGTTATTCTTGACAAAAGAATTCAAATTTGTGCAGCCAGCTGCCACGGATAAAACAACAAACAATAAAACATGTTTAAAACTCATTCAAAAGTTCCTTTTTTTTCAATTCATAATCTTTTTCTGAAATTAAACCTTCATCATTGAGGATTTTTAACTCTTTTAGCTTATCTCGTACCTCTTGATATTTTTGCTTTTCTTCAATAAAATTGTTGCTGGTTCTTACTTTTCTTTCAATTGCTCTTGCCCGGCCACCTGTCTGAAGTGGATTATCACTATCACTTGTATTATTACTAATGTTGCCTCCGCCAGCCACGCCAAACAAACTACTACTCAAATCAATAATAAGCCAGTTTTGATGTCCCGGCGCAAATCTCTGTCCTTCCATGGGGATAAGGTTCCAGCGACCACTTCTTTTTACCTCAATCGGGTCTTTAAATTTGCTTTTATTGCTTTTTCTAAATGACCTTCCATCGGATATGCTTTTTTTATTCAGAATATCGCTAAAAACAATGTTAAGTTCGTTATTTGAGACAAACATACTAAAATAACTTTGAGCATCAGCTAACAGCACCTTATCAGAAGTAGAAAAAACAAGAATATCTTGTGAATCAGTAGCCATTGAAAATGCGCTAATAATTGGAGGTATAATATTTTGTAATTCCTCTTTTTTGTATAACTGCTTTTTCCCTTTGCTGCCCAATACTAATGATCTCTGCGTGTAATAAATGGACGAAAGGATATTTGCGAGCCCTCCTCCCGTAAAGTAGTATGGGTGGTTATAATTCTTCTTTATTACGGCTCCTTCTACATCAAGCTCTTCTCGTATCTCGACAGAAGCATTATGATCATCGACTGTTGCTCCAACTATGTTGCTTTTTTTATAAACTTTTTTATTATATGTGTTACAGCCAAATACGAGAAAGAGCAATAAAAGTAACGATACAAACTTAAGCGAAGAATATTGTTTCATAAACATCATCCCTTCTTAACAGAATTTGTCAATTGCTTCTGCCAGAGAAGATACCTCGGCCATTTTAAGTGATTTCAAACTTGAAGAGTCTTTGGTGTTGCCTTTTGGAATTATTGCGTTTTTAAACCCAAGTCTGGCTGCTTCTTTTATTCTACTGTCAAACTGACTCACTCCTCTTACTTCGCCTCCCAGGCCCAACTCACCAATTATAATAGTATTACTTGGTATTGCGATATCCTTAAAACTGGAAGCAATTGCAATTGCAATTGCAAGATCTGCTGCCGGTTCATCAATTTTTACACCTCCAACAACATTTACAAATACGTCATGTCCTCCTAAAAGAAGACCTGTTCTTTTCTCCAGTACTGCGAGTATCATCGTAACACGATTATGGTCAGCACCGCTCACTTTACGCCCCGGCATTCCAAAGTTAGATTTAGTTACAAGTGCCTGTACTTCCACAAGCAGGGCCCTTGTACCTTCAATGCACGAAATGATTACAGAACCTGAACTTAAATTATGTGCCTTGGAGAGAAATATATCTGAAGGGTTTTTAACCTCTCGAAGGCCATTTTGACACATTTCGAAAATCCCTATTTCATTTGTAGGGCCAAATCGATTTTTCACCGCTCTTAGAATTCTGAAGGATACAAATTTTTCACCTTCAAAGTATAGTACCGTATCAACTAAATGCTCTAATACTTTGGGCCCGGCAATCATTCCCTCTTTGGTGACATGTCCAACTAAGAAAACAGAAGATTCCGTTCTTTTTGATATTTGAATTAGTTCATGAGCACATTGCCTGACTTGTGAAACTGTTCCCGGCGATGATTCAAGTTCTGGTTTGAACACGGCTTGTACTGAGTCAATTATGACGAGCTTCGGCTTGATTTTTTTGATGTGTTCAAGAATAACATTTAAATTGTTTTCTGCAACCAAAAAAATATTGTTTGATGTAACATTAAGTCTATCTGCGCGTAATTTTATCTGCGCGGTTGATTCTTCCCCCGTTACGTACAATGATATGCAGTCCTGTTCACTGAATTTTTGACAGACGTGTAATAAGAGTGTTGATTTCCCTATTCCTGGTGTACCTCCAATTAAAACCGCTGAACCTGCCACAATGCCGCCACCGAGAATTCTATCAAATTCTTCGATATGAGTATGAATCCTAAGTTTACTAACCGGTTTTATGTCAGATATACAGACGGGGCTCTCTATATCATATTCCGAAACGACATGCGTAAATGAAGATTCGTATTTTTCTTCAACCATTGAATCCCACTCATCGCAACCAGAGCATCGACCAACCCATTTACTTGTTTTCCATCCACATTGCTGACAGACAAAAATAGTGCTAAATTTTGCCATAGTATAACGTTATTGTTTCTTAATGTTTAACATCGCTATGTCTAAATCCTCATATTCCTAAAACAATAAAAAAGGGGCCTGACAGCCCCTTTTTTATAATACTCTATTTGTAAAATTACTATTAATTATTTATTATCATCCGAACCGATTGTAACTAACTCTTTTTCAACCGTTATCTCTTCGAAAATTAATTCTCCTTCTTGCAATTTTATCCCGATAGTATCTCCATCTTTAAATCTGCCTCTTAGGATATTTTCAGAGAGTGGATCTTCTATTAGATTTTCTATGGATCGATGCAGTGGCCTTGCTCCATAATTTGGTTTATAGCTTTGGTCAATAAGGAAATCAGATGATTCCTGAGTTATCGTTAGAGCAATGTTATAGTTATGAAGTCTTGAACGAATCCCTTCCATTTCAATGTCAACAATCTTTCTCAAATCATCTTTAGTAAGATCCCTAAACACGGCAATATCGTTAATCCGGTTGATAAACTCCGGACGAAAATGTTTTTCGACCGCCTCCAATAGCTGTTCTCGAATAGATTCATAAGATTGTTCACCTGAAGCTTTTTTGAATCCAAACGAGGATGCATTTTTGATTATATCACTACCAATGTTTGACGTCATTATTATGATTACATTTCTAAAATCAATATGACGTCCATAGCTGTCCGTTAATTTGCCTTCCTCCATAACCTGTAACAACATGTTAAACACATCTGAATGAGCTTTTTCTATTTCGTCCAAAAGCAATACCGCATATGGACGCCTTCGGATCTTTTCAGTTAATTGTCCTCCTTCTTCAAAACCAACATAACCAGGAGGAGCACCTATTAATCGTGATACATTATGCTTCTCCATGTATTCGGACATATCTATTTGAATCAGCGAATCTTCTTCCCCAAATAAAGATTTAGCCAATGCTTTTGAAAGTAGAGTTTTGCCAACACCAGATGGGCCGGTAAAGATAAAGCTGGCACTTGGTCTATTTGGGTTTTGCAAGCCCGCCCTTGATCTTCTAACCGCTTTTGCTACGGCATTAATAGCATTCTCCTGACCGATTACCGTTTTTCGAAGTTCGGCCTCGAGATTAAGCAACTTCTTCGCTTCTTCTGCTTCCATGCGTTTTAGAGGTATGCCCGTCATAGTTGAAACAACCTCGGTGATAATGGCTTCGTCTACCGTACCATCTACTTCCGTATAATTTTCCCGCCACTCTCTTTCTACGTCACCTTTTTTCTTTTTCAATTTGTCTGCTTTGTCTCGAAGCTTCGCTGCTCTCTCAAAGTCTTGTAATGCTACGGACTCATCTTTTTCTTTTTCGAGGCATCCTATCTCTTTTTCTATATGCCTTACATCAGGAGGATGTGTAGTCGCCTTTAATCTTACACGGGCACCTGCTTCATCGATAACATCTATTGCTTTATCAGGCAAGAACCTTCCTGTAATATACCTGGTCGCATATTCTGTTGCTATTTTTATCGCCTCGTCAGTTATTGTAACTTTATGATGTGCTTCATATCTCTCCCTTAAGCCTTTTAAAATTTCAACAGTTTCCTCCTTTGATGGTGGATCGACAACTATCGTTTGAAATCTTCTTTCAAGCGCGCCGTCTTTTTCAATATATTTTCTATATTCATCGAGAGTTGTTGCGCCAATACATTGTATCTCTCCTCTGGAAAGTGCTGGTTTCAGGACATTAGATGCATCGATTGCGCCTTCTGCTCCTCCTGCACCTACCAACGTATGAAGCTCATCTATAAAGAGGATTATATTTTTTGCTCTGCGGACTTCTCCCATTACGGCTTTAATTCTCTCCTCAAATTGGCCACGGTATTTTGTACCTGCTACCATCATTGCCAAATCCAGGGCGACAATTCTTTTCTCGCGCAACAATTCCGGAACCGCACCGCTTATCACCGCTTGAGCAAGACCTTCAACTATCGCGGTTTTTCCAACTCCAGCCTCTCCAATCAAAACTGGATTGTTTTTTGTTCGACGGCTTAGTACCTGAATCAAACGTTCGATAATCGACTGTCGACCAATAACGGGATCTAATGACTGCTCCTTTGCTTGCTGTGTTAAATCGCGACCGAAGGAATCAAGGGCAGGAGTCTTTGACTTGCCTTTTTTTTCCTCTTTTTCTTTAGCACCCTGTGTAGTTTCCGCTCCAAGAAGTTCAATTACTTCCTCCCTGACGCCTTCTAGTTTTACTCCCAAATTCAATAAAACCTGTGCTGCCACACCTTCGCGTTCCCTGAGGAGTCCAAGTAGTTGGTGCTCTGTGCCTATATAGTTATGCCCCATAGCCTTTGCTTCTTCCATAGCATACTCTAACACCTTTTTTACCCTCGGAGTAAAAGGCAACTGACCAACTGAAAGAAGATCCGGTCCTGCTTGAACTATTTTTTCAACCTCCATGCGTATTTTTTTTAAATCAATGTCTAAATTTTGTAAAACATTTGCTGCCACGCCACTACCTTCTTTCACCAATCCAAGTAATATGTGTTCTGTCCCTATATATTCATGATTAAATCTTTTCGCTTCCTCTCTGGCAAGCGCCATTACCTTCCTTGCCCTATCGGTAAATTTGTCAAACATTTTTGGCCACCTTTTTATAAACCTTCAAGCCTCTTCCTTACGTAAGAGGCCCGGATAACATTTCTTTGTGCAGAATCCAGTTCACAGCCTTGTAACTTTTGCAAATGTGCCGGAAGCGTCAGGACAAAGAGTTCATTAAGGGTTTGCATTTCAATATCGTCGATTAGGCCGATATTGACACCCATACGAACCTGTGAAAGTAACTGTAAAATTTCTTCAGACGTAATCATTCTAGCTGCCTTGAGCATGCCATATGATCGCCAAATTCTATCTTCTAATTGATCCTTACTTTCTAGAACCAAAGCCTTCCTGGCCATTCTCTCATAACTCGTTATACGTGGTATTACGCTTTCAATAATAGACAATATCTCTTTCTCCGATTTCCCTAATGCAAACTGGTTTGAAATTTGGTATAAGTCTCCGGATACTTTAGTGCCCTCCCCATACAAACCTCTTACCACCAAACCAAGCTTGCCTACCGCATTGAAAACCTTTTCAATATGTTTTGTCATGCCAAGTGCAGGAAGATGCAACATTACAGAAACCCGCATACCTGTACCAACATTTGTTGGACAGGCCGTTAGAAACCCAAATCTTGAAGAAAATGCAAAATTTAGGTTTTCTCCTAGAATATTATCAATTTCATCAATTGTATCCCAGGTGTTTTTTAGCTCGAAACCAGAGCGAATCACCTGAATCCTGAGATGATCTTCTTCATTAATCATCAAGCTAACAGTCTCTGACTTTCCAAATGCGACACCTCTCTCTCCTTCTCCTTCGGCATGCTCCTTGCTGATTAAGTGCCTTTCTACCAAAAATAGTTTATCAACAGCAGTTGCTCGGTTTAAATTTACATAAGAAACGTCTTGTGCTATGTTACGCTCAATTATAACCTTTCTGAGTAGAGATTCTATCTCTCTCCTTTGCTTTAGATTGGCGCGGGACAGAAAAGGATATCCTGTTATATTTCTCGCCAAACGGATTCTGCTGCTAATTACTATGTCAGATTCCTTGCCGGTACCCCTTAGCCACTCGCCCGTATTGTCAGAAAGATCTTTAATCTCCATCTTCAACATTCCCTGAAAGTTCATAAATTTTATCTCTTAACTCCGCTGCCTTTTCGTAGCTTTCTCTTTCTACCGCCTCATTCAATTCCTTACGTAACTGGATCAACTCGTTTTTCTTAACAATCTCTGCGCCTGCGCTTGCCGGTACTTTACCCACATGTTGAGTGCTACCATGCATTCGTTCAATGAGAGGCAGCAGCCCTTTCTTAAATACATTATAGTCCATGGGGCAGCCAAGACGTCCCTGAGATCTGAACTCCAGATAAGAGAGACCACATACAGGGCAAGTTGTTTTTGACATCTCCCTTATTTCAGGGGAGACTTGGTTAATAAGGTTTGTTAAAACATCAGATGGGGACGGCGTTTTTGGAAAGTGATTTGTGACATTTTGGGCACAATCCTCGCAGAAATGCCTCTCTTGTTTCTCGTTATCTATAATTTCAGTCAGGTGCACTGTGGCCAGTTTTTTATTGCATGACTCGCATTTCATTGTAAATAGTTTCCTCTCCTAATGATCCTTATTTTTTTGTCCATTTCAATAGCTCTGTAACCTTTCCAAGAGAAGTTTTTCCACGAGAAATCTCCTCACGTAATCTGTTCTCTCTTTCCAGCCAATCCATTGCGTAGTTAGCCATTTCTTTGGCTTTCCGCCTTGGTATAACTATTAGGCCATCACTGTCACCTATGATCCAATCACCACTATTTATCACGATGCCGGAAATATTTATAGGCACTCCTATCTCGCCAAAACCTTTAGGTTCTCCCGCGTTTGGCATGACCAGCCTGGCAAAGGTAGGAAATCGCAATTTTCTTATTTCTCCGCTATCACGAATTGCCCCGTTTACGACTACCCCTGCAAGCTTTTTCTGTATCGCGCTATGCGTTGCAAGCTCCCCCCACACTGCAGGGCCGACGCCACCGGAATCAATTACTATTACATCACCTTGCTCTGCAATATCTATCGCTTCAACCGGTTTTGCCCAATCACCAGGATATGTTCGAACAGTTACTGCCCGTCCGATCATCTTCGGTTCCAAACTTATACAATTTATCCCGCTGATCCCTTTCAATCGGTGGCTGCCATCTGATATATTTGCGGTAGAAACTCGTTCTAATATTTTACGGATGTCGTCGCCTGACGTTCTTTTAAATAAATCCCCTGTGATCTTCTCGCGAGTTGAAATCGCCTTCTTTAGATTTTCGGTAGCAGTCTTTATGTCTGTCGCCTTGCAAATTGCGCCGCCTACTATCACAATTTTTGCACCAGCATTTACTGCGTCAACCACAGTTTCAGAATTAATCCCCCCAGCAACAGCAACAGGAATATTAACTTTTGAGCAAATTTCATGGAGCCTTTTGAAAGGACTAAGCCCCTGCATCTGTTCGTCAATAGCAGTATGAATACCAATAAAATCGGCACCCCATTTCTCAACATCTACCGAACGAGAAACGCAATCAACAACTCCGAGGAGATCAACTTCGATTTTTATTCCGTAATTCTCCCCTGCGCTTATACACTCTTTTATTGTTGCGTCTGTGGCACCCCCCATTACAACCGCAATGTCTGCTCCGGCTTTAGCCGCCGCTTCCATTTCCACTCGACCGGCATCCATTGTCTTCATATCAGCGACTATCGTCGTGGAGGGAAACTCTTTCCGAAGCATCCTTATAGAATCCAACCCTTCACTTTTAATTAAAGGGGTCCCCGCCTCAATCCAGTCAACGCCTGCGGCAACCGCCTCCCTGGCCACATTGACAGCACGTTTTAGGTTTATAAAATCTAAAGCTATTTGAAGGATAGGAGTGTCTAAATTAATGTTCACTTATGGTTTGTAAAAGAACGAATTATACGTAATATGCAGCAGCGCATTTTTCAGATTCCCATGTCTTAACCTTGGCAACAAATACTTCCGGAGGTAACTGTTCACTTAAGCTGCTATATATTATCTTTGAAACATTTTCTGTTGTGGGATTCTCCTGTTTAAACTCACTCAATTCATTTAAATAAGAATGATCAAAATGAGAAAGTATTTCGCCAAGTTTCTTTTTAATAATCTTGAAGTCCATAACCATTCCCAGCTTGTTAAGTTTTTCTGCCTTAAGTGTAACTTCCACCCTCCAGTTATGCCCGTGTAATTTCTCACAATCTCCATCATAACCACGTAAATTGTGAGCACCGGCAAATGTTTTTTCGACAACGAGTTCATACATATTAATGAATCCAACACACTTTTTATCGGCAGTAAATGATATTTGTTTAACAATTAATTCTACTTTGCTGAAAATGAAAGTCAAGCGTTTTTTAAATGCCGGAAGATCGTTAAGAACGCAATCTAGAGAGGGATCCTGTTTATTAATAAGACCTCAATGATACTGCTAAAAACAGTATTACAAAAACTAATACCAGAGCAAATACCTGTAAAATTTTCTTATAGACAGGTGGTTTGACTAAACATGAACAATCTTCTTCCGTTTTATCTTCTTTAATGAGAAAAGCATTTACACCGTAAACGATAAAGAGGCATACCGCGAGCAGGATCTTAATTCTAATCACTGTCTTGTATCCTGAACTTAAACTTGTTTCTGCAACTGACATAATGCTGTCAATAGAATTAATTATTCCGGTAACAATAAGTACACATATTAATATCCCAACATAAATACGAAATCTTTCGTGAATATCATTGGAAAATGTTCCTATTCCGAAAGCAGAAGAATTTCTTCCCAAAACCGGCCGTAATATTGCCACGAGAAAAATCATTCCTCCAGCCAGAAGGGCTGCTGCAGAAAGGTGAAACCAGTGGTTAACCGACATCAACGTGTCAAGTATCATAGTTAAATCTCCGTCATTTTTTGTGATTTAGAATTCAGACAAAGCCACTCTACAATAGCTTGTCAAACTGTTTAATGCAATTACTTTAGGTTAGTTGAATCTGAATCGAAAATCAAAAGGTTTTTATCTTTATGGTTTTTAATTTTTATAGCAATTTTAAAAGTAATTTAAAAATTGCTGGTTAAATTTTTTGTTAAACATATTGCCTTTGATTTCCATTAGATTGCATGCTAGAATTGCCACTGCATCATTTTACTCATAAACTTACAAACAAGTGTTAAGAGGAAAGGCGGCATCGACACATGCATACCTGGACTTAAGACAATAAAACGAATATAATTTGTATCACACTTAATTATTTTAGAAATATGAAAGTATTAATATCAGATAACCTACCGGATATATGCAGAACAATTTTGGAAAGCGCGGATATACAGGTAACAACAAAGACAGATTTTACGCCGGAAGAGCTACAAAAAGAGATAGGCGTATATAATGGTTTAATTATCCGGAGCAGTACCCAGTGCACGCCGGAGATTATTGAAAAGGCAGAGAAGCTTCAAGCCATTTGCCGGGCCGGTGTAGGGGTTGACAACGTTAATGTTCCTGCTGCTACGAAAAAAGGAGTTATTGTAATGAACACTCCGGGTGGAAACACAACTTCAACTGCAGAACATGCGATCACGCTCCTTTTAGCCTTATCAAGGAATATACCGCAGGCATGCAATTCTGTTCGTGAAGGAAAGTGGGAACGCAAGAAATTTACGGGTACTCAAGTTTCCGGAAAAGTACTGGGCGTAATTGGATTAGGTAAAATAGGGAAAGAGGTCGCAAAACGTGCTATAGCGCTGGAGATGAAAGTGCTGGGATACGATCCTTTTGTTTCGAATGAAACAATTCCAAAGCTGAATGTTCAACTTGTAGAGAACCTCAACGAAATATACAAACAGGCAGATTATATAACGTTGCATATTCCCTTAATTAACGATACGAAACACCTGATTTCCAAAAGTGAACTTGAAATAATGAAGGATGGAGTAAGGATAATAAACTGTGCAAGAGGTGGTATAATCTCTGAAGAGTCACTTTATGACGCACTTGTGAGCGGTAAAGTCGCTGGCGCCGCAATTGATGTTTTTGAGAAAGAACCGCCAGGAAATAACAAACTACTGGAGCTTGACAATGTCCTTCCGACGCCGCATCTTGGAGCTTTGACAAAGGAAGCTCAACTTGCGGTAGCCGAGGATGCCGCAAAGCAGATGGTTGATGTGCTAAAGAACAATATCGTACGAAATGCGGTTAACATGCCAGTGCAGGGCCCTGAAGAGCTACAACAGCTTAAACCGTATACATCACTGACAGAGAAAATGGGCGCACTCTTATGCCAGTTGGTAAGAGGCAGAATCCAATCTATAGACATACAGTATAGCGGTGGAGTTTCTAAGGATAATATTCGCCCTTTAACAGACTGCTTACTGGTGGGCTTGCTAAAGGATGTTTTAGATGAGAATGTGAATATCATAAATGCGCGAATGCTGACCGATGAAAGAGGAATTAAGATTAATGAAATAATCAGTAGCGCGACAGGGGATTATACCAATCTGATTTTTGCCAGAATTAGTACGGATGATGGTGAAAGCTCTGCTTCAGGCACCGTATTTAAAAATAATGAACCTAAAATAGAAACAATAAACGATTATCGTGTAGATATGGATCCAATTGGACATGTACTGATCTTATTGGGACAGGACAAACCGGGATTGATCGGAGAAATAGGCAAGATGTTGGGCGATCAGAATGTAAATATAGGTCATATGACATTCGGCAGAAAAGAGACTGGTGGTGTTGCAATGATTGTTCTCAATGTCGATGCGGTAGTGTCTCAGGAAACTCTCTTATCAATAGAAAAGATGGAATGCATCAATTCTGCATACATGTTAAAATTTTAAAAAATAGTTTATGGGCAATTAATATTATTTATTCAGGAGAAGAAAAACACACACGTTTTTTTATCTGAGTTTTAAGTTCAGTAAAACCTCAAAGTAGTTCTGCGGCGAATGACGTAATATAATACACTCTGTGTTCCGAATCGGTCAAAGCGCTAGCCATTAAATTAAAGGAGTATATAGATGACACTGGGAAAATGGGATCCATGGCAAGAACTTACAAGGTTACAACAGGAGGTAAATGACTTATACAGTAATTTTTTCAATCGTTTTCCATCAACAAAAGAGATATCTTTCACACCGCAAATAGAGATGTATGAAACGGAAGAAGAGATTGTCCTTAATGTTGCACTTCCGGGTACACTTCAAGAAGACATTGATATATCCTTAGAGAAAGAAGATGTGTTATACATTAGAGGCGAAAGACCTGATCTGCACAGGACTATTGTTGGCCCACGTCACATTGAAGAATTGTGTTACGGGTATTTTGAGAGGCAAGTACAACTGCCTGCCAAATGTTTTCGCGAAAAAATAGAAGCAGATTACTCCGAGGGAATTCTTAATATACGAATAAGTAAAAAGGTATAAATATGGCAAATGGCAAGGTTAAAGAACGTGACTACTATGAGGTATTAGGGGTAAGTAAAAAGGCAACTAAGGACGAGTTGAAAAAAGCATACAGAGGGCTCGCCTTCAAATATCATCCGGATAAGAATCAGGGAGACAAAGACGCTGAACAGAAATTCAAGGAAGCGGCAAACGCCTATGAAGTGCTTAGTGATCCAAAAAAAAGGGAAATGTATGACCTGCGGGGTAGTGCCGGTCTTGATGATATGGGTTTTCACGGCTTTGAAAACAATGCTGATATATTCAGTAATTTTGGAGATATATTTGGAGATATATTTGGCAAACGATTTTACCAGGAAAGAACCGGGCCTCAGAAGGGGCCGGACCTCAGGTATGACATAACAATTTCTTTTACTGATGCTGCGTTAGGAAGCGAAAAACAGCTCCGGTTTACAAAGAGTGAAGCTTGTGACGCCTGCAAAGGAACAGGTGCCAAAAACGGAGCACCAACAGTATGCTCTCAATGCAATGGTACTGGGCATATAAGCAGGCAGCAAAAACCTGATGGAGGCTTTTTTACCATTAGCAATCCTTGCCCTAATTGCAGTGGCTCAGGCAGGAGGATTGATAATCCATGCGATGCTTGTAATGGTGAAGGGAGAGCGACTAAAACACGATCTTTGTCGGTTAAAATACCCGCAGGGATTAACAATGGTTCAACATTAAGGCTTTCCGGTCAGGGAGAAGCGGGCATCAGGGGTGGAAGGGCAGGGGATTTGTATGTATACGTTAAAATTGCTTCACATCCTTATTTCAAGAGAGAGGGCTTGGATATTCAATACAATGCGCATATCTCTTTCACCAAGGCAGCATTGGGTGGAGAAATTGAGATTCCAACTCTAAATGGAAAAGTGTCGTTAAAGATCCCTAAATGCACACAATCCAACCAAACATTGAGGATGACAGGGCAGGGGATAAAAATGAAAGATGGGAGAAAAGGCAGCCAGTTAGTAAAAATAGCAGTAGACATGCCGAAGAAATTGTCTGAACGGCAGGAAGAGCTCCTGAGAGAACTAGACAAGCTTGAACATGAATAATTTGCTCTTTTATGTTTTCTGCCAATAGCACATCTTGATATAAAGCAATTTGGTAATAAGCTCGGGATACCAGTTGTTTGCATAGAAAATGTTAATTTAAGAACTTAACTTCTCCGTTTGCTTTCCCATGAATGCCTTTATGTATTACGAGATTTTTGCCCTGAGTCATTCCGGAATCATAAGTATCCTGGCAGCTACGGGAATAGCGAGTTGAGGAACGTGAGATCCTGGGGTTTCTCCGACGGTAAAATTCCTTGAGCCGTGGGTCTCCCATCCAGATAAGTTTTTTGGACTGGTTTTCAGTAAACTGACTGTCAAGCTTATTGTAAAAACCGTCCAGTAGGCCGTAAATAAAAGTCCTTCGATGCCTGTTCCCTTTGATATTTTCCCGTCTCTTGTGCTCTGCCCACAAAAGCTCCGGAATATTTTGAAGATAGCCATACACATACTCTGCCATCTCAACATTTTCCGGTGTCCCATAAATTTCTAAAACCTGACCACTCCTGTTTTCGTGTTGGTCATATCCGAATGTCCAGATGGCCTCCACGAAAAAAAATTTAGAAATCAGGGCACTGATTATGGTTTTGATGGGGTTACGCCTTCCCACTTCTCCGATTTGTTTATAGATGTAGTTCCATTCAGTTTGCACATCCACTAACGACAGATTGTACTTTAATAAAAATTCATGGGCTTTGGCCATAGCATTCTGGGCTTCATGCTCATTGGGGCTCTGTGCCAACGCCAGCAGCTTCTGGATTTTGTCCAGAATCTTGTAGCCCTCTGCGCCTACGGAAGAGGTATTATTACGTTTTTCTACCCAAGAGTGAATATCACCTGTGGCTGTAGAATCAATGCCATTTTCCCGGCAAATCCGAATGAACGCCTCTCCATGAGGCAGACTGTCTCGAATTCTTAAAACTTCTTCTACATACTGATGGGCCATTTCATGATAAAGAACCTCTTGGACATAATCCCATTTGTAGTTATTGATAAGAATAATACTGATTGACAGACGTCGATAATAACCGCCTTTCCACGTACCTAAAATATCCTCTGAATAAGAGAGTTCGAGATTTGGAAGGTGCATGGAACCTTTAAAGTAATGATAATTAGCAGTTTTCCAGTCCGTTTTCAATTGCCTGATCCAGGCAGTTTTCAATATGTTGTCTATGTTCACCATGTCACACTTCTCATTAACCGCCTGTCCGTCAGTCTGTTAGGCGGATATTACTGCTTTAGCACGCATCATCACACCCGACTGCAATTTGTCTGGCAGGGATGATGCACTCCATGTATCTAGCTTGTTAACCAGCGTATTGCTCTTTTTACAATAAACATCAGATGTTCGATATTTCTCACTTCTTTCAGAAGTTTCATAACTATTTTCCATCGAAAATAGAAAGCAAAAAAAGCCCTTCTTCTCAGCCAATAAAGTTGCCGTTTTGTAAGATTATCATTAATATAATTTATCGTATGAAGGGATAGTTTCATCAAGTTCATGTCATAGCTGAATTTACCAGATTCCACAAGATCATCGTATTCTTTGGTTCCGGGATACGGCTGAAAGTATGATACACCTATTCGGTCAAGTTCAAGTGTTCTTGAATAATTTATTGTTTGTAAAATGTCCTCCTTTGTTTCACCAGGAAAACCGATTATAAAGAAACCGCCGATGTCAATCCCCGCACTTTTCACTTTAGCAATAGTTTCCCTCATCTTTTCTGTTGTTATGCCTTTTCTCATACGTTTCAGGACGCGATCGCTACCACTTTCAACACCAACATTTACTGCATAGCAACCGGCACGGCGCATTAAACGAAGCTCATTTATATCAAGTATTTCAAGTCTTAGTCCATTGGGAAAACACCATGTTATACCAAGATCTTCTTTCAGCAGGGTTTCACAAAATTCAACAAGTAACTTTCTTTTAGCAGAAAAATTATCATCTTCAAAATGGATCTCTTTAACTCCATAATTTTTGATCAGTAATTTAATTTCCTCCATAATATTTTCTACACTTCTATGCCGTACTGTCTTACCAGATACTTTTGAAGCAGCACAAAAAGTACATGGGAAAGGGCATCCTCGTGTTGCATACGTAGCAGCATATGGAAACTGCCTGAAAAATGCGCCATGTGGAGATTTGGGGTAAGAGGCAGGAGGCATTAAATCCCATCTGGGGAAGGGAATGGAATCCAGATCTGCAATTAATTCTGATGGGTTTTTAACTATTTTTCCGTTTGATCTGAAAACAAGTCCTGGAATATGTTTTAGGATATCATGAGAAAAATCTCTACACTCGGTACTCGTAACAAATTTGGCAAGACTGTTCTCTCCGTCACCGGTAAAACAAAAATCTACTCCCGGTTCCACAAACTCCAAAGTAGCTTCCGGCATCAAACTAGACTGAACACCTCCAAGTACAATAACAGATTCAGGGAAATGTGCCTTAAGTTTGCCGGATATATTCCTGATAGGCACGATGTCCTTGGAATAACCACTGAGACAGATCAAGTCAAACCCTTTGCCAGTAATTTCCTTTAAAAGACCCTCCTCATCCATGTTATCCCTGAGCATGTCAACCAAAGAAATGTTACATGAACGTGGCAAACTTGCAGCAAGGTATCCATAATGGAGAGGTGGAATTATTTCATCTGCGACACTATTTATTCTTATAAATACGACGTTAAGGCTTTTTCCCATAAATATATTGTATCTTTTTTAAATAATATGATTTTGGCAAACTCATTTTTTCCCTATAATACCATCTTCGTCAAGAGAGGGGTATATGATTTTGGTGATTTGCTTCAGGATTGAATAGATTGTACTGCCGTCTCAAGTGCCATACGAATGGATCGTTGATTCTATATAAAATCTTTAGCATCTCTATCACTTTTTGATGCCGGTAGTTTCTTTTTCATAATACACAATATCTCCTTTCTGTGCATATAGCGTGCACTAATGGAACGAATGAGTTGTCATCCTATTTTTCTTCCTCCTTGCAAACAATGCCAGGACTGACCCTGTGGGTTTTCAAATTTGTCAGCTATTTGCTTAAAGGCGAGAACTTGCCCTTTGTCCGAGAGGGGCTTCGAACTGTGGCCTCAATAAATATTAAATCGCATGGTTATTGGTGGTTGGCTTCATGCGATCGCTAGGCAATATACCCCCATTCCTTAAATTGTTGCTGTAAATCTGGATCGTTTCTAAAAGAAAGATAGAACAGATATTCTGAAGCTAAATCAAGCTCATCAGACCATACTACAGTGTTATGCGCTATTTTAAATTTTTTGAAATTCGATAATTCTTTCAACTTTGAAAAAATAGGTCTTTTATCATTAAATATGTCTTCTTTCAAGTGTGCCGTTCCAGTCCTACCATTATTAAAAACAAGCTTGATATTATAATCACCTGCATATTCTGCTTTATTGATTTCTAACATGATGCACCTACCTATACCAAAGGGTTAATTTTGTGAAACTTGCCTGTTTCTTTAATACTGTTCCAATTTTCTAGCAACTCTGCTTGATGCTCTTGTGCCCATTCAACAACTAAGCTCATTACTTTTGATGGAAGTCTTCCTTCCATCAACCCAAGTGTTTTAATCGAGATTGATGCTTTGTGTTGGTTATACTCAGCATGAAAGTGTGGTGGATTGTGTTCATTGAAATACATATAGATCACGATTCCAAGAAATCGACTTATTTCAGGCATATATCTATCTCTTTTCCTTGCCTAACGACATGATTAGCCGCCACTATTTTTGCGGGCAGCCGTATTTGCGGTTCAGGAATGTTATTATCACTTGCGATTCTAGTATCGTCAATAAAAAAAATGTACACTCTTGTGGCTTAAGTATAGTCAAACGGATTTAGTTTTCGAAAAAAATATTATATTTTTCTGGACCTACTAGTAGCAGTGTGTTATAAGCGGAGTTATGACACTACAACTAAATATATACCAGAGGGCTGAATTAAAGAATGTTCATAAACAAGAGCGTTATAGGCGATGTGCAGACAATTAAAAGCAGAAAAGCTAGCAGAGGATAAGATACTCTTTATGGATGGAGTACACCCCCAGCACAACTCAAAACCAGCATATTGCTGGATAGAGAAAGGTAAAAAGAAAGAATTAAAATCTAATACAGGCCGCAAACGAATAAATATAAACGGAGCGTTAGATGCCGAGGGTTATGACGTAGTAATCAGGGAAGATGAAAGCATAAACGCCCAATCAACCATAAAGCTTTTCGAAGAAATAGAATCGAGATATGATAAAGCCCAGAAAATTTATATAATTGCAGATAATGCGAGGTACTATCGTGCAAAATTAGTGAAACAATACCTTGAAAGTAGTC
>JAIQZR010000006.1 GCA_021777035.1 Candidatus Scalindua sp.
CAGCAAGTCGGCTATGGCCGTGGCTTTCCATTCAAGATTTGGCAAGGCGCTTCCCGTCAATCAATGCCTGGGCGTCTTGCATCGCCTTGGCATGGGGCGTTGTGGGCCTTGGATCGTCCAGCGCTTCCTGTACCTTCGCCCGGAACCAGGCGTCATAGGCATCGGGATCAGCGGTCAATCCGGCAGGCAAGCCGCCTTCTGCGGCCACGCGGGTCAAAAGAATACGCACCGCGTCGGAGAGCGTCAGACCGACGCCCGCAAGTGCGTCAGAAGCTTGTGCTTTCAGCTGATCGTCAACACGGACATGAAGCATGGATGTTTGGGCAGGCATGGATAGTCCTCCAATTGATGGGAGTGATGTATCTCATTTGAGATACGAATTCAAGTCGGCAGTATGTGCGCGCGTGGTCCCGTGGTGTTGTCTCAGCGGGAAACTCAGCCACCCTGCCCCGCTAGGAACTCCGCCAGCACCGGGCTAGCCGCACCTTTCGCGGAGCTGAGCAGCTCCGAGCCCGCAAGCGAGGCCTTCGACAGGCGTACGAGCCCACCAGTTTCCTCGATGCGGTAGCAGCGGCGCTTTTGCCGCCCGCGCCTGTAGTGGGTCGCGGTGACAATCTGGCATGTACTGCCATCGGTGAGCGTCACGGGAGCGGCGAGCCTGATCTTGTCGCCTTCCTGGTAGTCTGGAATCGACGCCCAATCCCGGCAGCGCTGGCGCCAGTCCTGGGCGTAGCTGTCCGGGTTTTTCAGGTTGGAGAGAAGCTCGATCAACCCAAGGGGGGCACGCGACTCGTTCGGGCCAGCACTTTCCTCCATGTCCTTGTAGCCCCAGCAGCCGTCATCGTATCGGGTGAGGAAGACAGCCCCGAACGTGATGGAGCCATCCGGATCGGTCACATAGGTCGCGTCTTCGACAGCGGTGCCGTCGAGATTGGTGACCCTTGCCGCCGCATACCAGGTGGAGGCTACCTTGTAGGCCTTGACCAGTTCAGTTTTGCGCGTGTCGCCATGAGAGGTGCAGAGCCGGGCGATTTCCGCTTTCTCCTCCGCGTAGGTTTTGACGCGGCGGTCGGTGTAGAAGAGCCATCCCATCAGGCCGCCCTCCGATCATCGAGTTCCATCAGCGCATCGAGCGGCACGCGGTAGGGCTGCATGGCGTCGAAATCCTCGCAATTACCGCAGTTCTGCACGATCGCGAAAGTGTCGCAGGCATCCTTGAGGATGACCCGGAAGGTGCCGCCAAGGCCCGAGGGCACCTCGTAGGTCCCGCCGATGAGATAGTCCGAGGCCTGGCGCACGAAGACGCGGATGCTGTGGCCATCGGTGGCGAGCCGGATCGCCCCTCGCCCCCGGTCGATGAGCACCTGCACATCGTCGAGGATGTCGGTGTAGAATTGGCCGGTCAGATCGCGAAACGCCATGCGGCGCTGCGCCATCCAGTCGGTGTCCCGAAACGGGTTCATGCCGTCGGCGAAGGCGAAGGAGGGATCGGCCTGTTCGGTGGTGACGATACGGGTGGTCGTGCCATCGATGCCGTTTGAGCGCAGATGCACACCATTGCCGACGATGAGGATCAGGGCGGGCGTGTCCACGGGCCCGTTCCAGTTGGGCAAGAAGGTTTTGCAGGCGCGTGCGTGCGCGATTTGCGCCGCAACAGCGGACGCAGAGAACTTGAGAATAGCCATGGGGATGTCTTTCCGTTGGGTGTGGGAGGGTCGACCCGCGCGGGTGGCATGATCCACGCGCGGGTCGCGTGATGGCTCAGGCCGCTTGCGCGACCTCGCTGTCAGGCTCCGGGGTTTCCGCAGCGGGCTCCGCCTCATCACAGCCGACACCGGCGGTCTGCATCATCGGCGGGCACCAAGCGGCCACGGCAGCGCGCTGCGCGTCCGTGAGCGTGGCGAAAGGCTCGGCGAAGAGCCTGTCGCAGAAGGCGACGATCTCCTTCTTGCTCGACGAGGCCAGCGTCACCGCCTCCTGGGTCAGACCCAGATCCTCGCCGAGGATCTTCAGGAGCCAAGCCTTTTTGAAGCGATTGAACAGCGCCGCATTCGGCGTCCAGTGGGCGCGGATATCGGGCATGATCTCGATCTCGAACGCATGCATCAGGCTGTCGCGCTGGCGGTCCCGCGCGAAGCAGGACTGCGTGGTGCTGGCCGTGGCATAGGCCACGAGCTTGGCCTTCTCCCCTGCATCGAGCGCGCGAAACGCCGCGAACTGATCGGCGGGCGCGCGGGTGTCATCGAGCCAGGACAGATCAAGCGCATCATGCGCCGCCGCCACCTGCTCAAGCGAGGTCTCGTCGATCTCGTCCATCTTGGCATGGCTGCGGTATTCCTTGCGGGCATCGATCTTGATCGCCTGCGTGACGCTCATGCCGCTGGCCAGAACGTCACTGACCAGCTTGAAGAGCGTCAGATCGAGCGTGACCTCCGGATGTTGCGCCATCGCGGCGCCAAGGGCCATGGCCCGCTCGGTCTTGAGATCCTCGGCCAGCGAGGCCGGGTAGGTGATTTCACCCGGGTCCGGGGCCTCCTCCCTGGTCGGGCTAGCCGAGGAGCCGCGCGCGCTCTCCTCTTTGACGGTGTCTTCCGGGCGGACGAGACCAACATGGAGGGTCACCTGCCCGCCCGACCAGGACGCGATCACCCCAGACCGCGCGAGGTCCTCGGTGCTGTAGGCCTCCTGCAGATCGCGCGCTTCCTCTTCCAAGGCGTCCACGCGCTCGTAAAGGGCATTGTAGGCACCGTCCTCGAGCCCCTCATTCTCCATCTCGAGCTGCAATTTCTCAAGCTCGGCGGTGATCTCATCGATGCGCTTTTGGGCAGCCTCATCCGGCTCGATCGGGCCGGGATAGACGCGGCCGTAGTCGGCCATGGTCGCGTAATCATAGCGGACCATCGCATCGGCCCAGGCAAAGCCCAGCTTTATGCGAGCCTCTTCGGCGGCGGCACCGAGCTTCTCGAGCAGGATGGTTTCGACCAGCGCCGCATCCTCAAGCACGGAATGCTCTTCCAGAAGGTCAGCTGCGACGGCACCGCCACGCGCCTCGTAGTCTTCGCGCACGAAAGCCCCGATAACATCGCTGACCTGCACGCCGCGGGATTTGAGGGCCTGCCGCACGGTATAGGCCTGCAGATAGCCGCCGTCTTTCGTGAGCGCCTCGAAGACCTCGCGCTGCGCCTCCTGGCTCGGGTGCTCGGCGAAGGCCTTCATCGTGTCGAGCGTGATCACCTTGCCCCGGGCCGCGGCGCGGATTTCGGGGTGGATCAGGCCATAGCGCAACCGGCCTTTCACGGCGGCCACCGTGGTGCCGAAGGTCTTTGCGATGGTCTCGGGCGTCTGGCCGTCGACCTCCATCATCCGGGCGAAAGCCTCGAACTCGTCGATTGCGTTCATCGGTGCCTGGGTGATGTTCTCGGCGAGCGACAACGCCGTGGTGACGTCGCAGTCGTCAGGGACAAGGCGGCAGTCGACCTTGGTTTTCGCCGTGAACCCCTTGCTGGCCTTGTCAGCGATCAGCTCCTTCAGGGCTGCATGGCGCCGGCCACCGGCGAGGACAGCATATTTGCCGTCAAGCTTCTGAACCAGAAGCGGCTGGAGCAGGCCCAGCACAGCGATACTGGCCTTCAGATGGGCGATGTTCTCGGGGTCATAGGTTTCCGGCGCGTTGCTGCGCACATTGGCGGGATGCGGGACGAGATCGCCGATAGCGACGGTAAGGGGAGCAAAGCTTGTGGTCATGGGATATCCTTCCAGGAGGGTGAGGTGTGGCCCGCGCGCTCACGCGCGTGACCAATCCCCGGCTTCAGGGATCACCACGACAAAAGGCCCACTTCCGTAATGGGGCGGGCCTCTGTCAAGGGTTTCGGGCAAGTCAAAAATCCCGGCGAAGATCTCATTCCTCACCAAGTTTAAGACACAAATTCAAAAGCTTACTTTTCCTTTTTCACTGCAACCGCACATCAGGACTGAGGGACACCCCCTACCCGGGCTTCGTTCTTCCGTCCGTAGTCAGCCTCATAGCTGCCACTCTATGCCTGGTCCAAATCTGGTCCTGGGTGCCCATCTTTCCCGCGTATTCAGCATTTGCTGATAACTTGCGGGCCTTCGGCATCTCCAGGAACCTCGTCCCGGCAAGGGACCTCGACGTACCTGTCATGAGGCGCAGCTCAACCCTCCGCTCTGAATTGTCCTTGAAGCTTCCCGCTCATGCAGTCGCGCCGGAGTTCTGCGTGTAGCGGAACGGCGTGCCGTCTATCCACATGCGGTGCAAGACGACGCCAATGCGTCGAGCAAGTGCAATCATGGACCTCTTCGCTCCACGCCTGTGCGCTACTTTAAGTGCCCAAGATTGCAGCCAGTTCGGGGCACCACGGTGCATCAGGATCATCGCTGCCTGATACAACGCGGTTCGAAGCCCGCGATCACCGGCTCGCGTGATTTGTCCAACGATGTCCATCTCTCCGGATTGCGTGCGCCTTGGCGTAAGCCCCGCCCACGGTCCGACATCCTTCGACCGCGCAAAGCGGGTCGGATCATCAATCGCAGATTTGACTGTCAGAGCGACGATCGGACCGACACCCGGCATCGTCATCATCAAACGGCAAACATCGTCGTGTTTTGCCAGACCCGCGATTTTGGCATCCAAGTCAGCCAACTCGGCGCGCAACTGGGAACGCGCGCGCAGAAGAGCCTCAGTCGACGCGGACAGGATCTCATTCTGCTCAACCAGTTCCCTCACCCGGGCCTCGTACCTAATCCGGGTGACATGCCCCAGCTTCATGCCAAAGTTTCGCAGAACACCCCGCATCGAAAGCTCAAGGTTGATGATGGCCTGCTGAACTGACTTGCGCGCCGTCAGCAACGCGCGGATTTCCTGGGAGGACACAGATTTGCGGTGCACGGGCCTGTACCATCCCATTTGAAGCAAGCGCGCAATGCCCTGGGCATCGCGCCTGTCGGTCTTGATCGGCATGGCTTTCAAGGCTGCCTTCACCAATCGTGTTTCCATCATGACCACGTCAAAGCCAGCTTCTTCCATTCCCTTGCTCAGCCATTGGGACAAAGGTCCGGCTTCGAGCCCGATCGCATCGATCGAATATGACAATGACGCTATTGCACGTACCAATGCCTCAGGCTCGCTCTCCGCCTGTAATTCTTCAACGATCCTCCCCTGTGGCCCCAGCACACAAATCGCAGTGCTTGCCAGAGATACATCTAATCCGATAAATACATTCATGTCGTTGCCCTTCTATTCTTAGGAATTGAGGCGCATGGAAACATACGACCTCGTAGACGCGCTGCAGGCGCATCAAGGGCAACGGCACTTCAGATCATGCTGACAAACAAGCGAAACGTGCTCGATTCGCCGAAAGCCCCATTACGGCATCTCTCCCTTTGAGGGGTCAGTGGGCCTTCATTGCCTAGGGTGTTAGGAGGGGGTGGCCCCTGCCCTTCTACCAGTCGCGCGCCAGCATGATGGTCAGCACGCGCATGGTGGTGGCAGGATTGTCGGGGGTCTCGGCGCCGTAGCGGAAGTCAGAACCCGCCTCATAGAGATCGATCTTCCAGAACACGGTCTCGTCACGGATCTCGACCGCCCCGAAATCGTGCCAGCCTTCCGGGTCATTCTCAGGCTCGAACGTAGTAAACTCACCGGTGGCCTTCACCGCCTCGGCCATGAAGCCGTCACCGGCCTCCATAAGCGAGCGGGTGACATGCATCCGACCCTGGATGGGCTGCGCGGGCGGCACTCCGAGGCAAGCGAGCTTACGAAACGCGTCGTTCTGCGCCGCGATCACACTCGAATCCGGACGGTCTGGCTGGGGTTGAACGGTCATGGACATGGGTATCTCCTTTGAGAGGTTTGAAACACCCTTCTCAAAGCCCGCTTCCGTAATGGGGCGGGCCTCTGTCAAGGGTTTCGGGCAAGTCAAAAATCCCGGCGAAGATCTCAACTTTCACCGAGTTTTAAGGCACAGATTCAGAAGCTTTCTTTTTCTTTTTCACTGCACCCGCACGTCAGGACTGAAGGACACCCCTTGCACGGGCTTCGCTCTTCCGTCCGTAGTCAGCCGCATGGCTGCCACTCTATGCCTGGTCCAAATCTGGTCCTGGGTGCCCATCTTTTACGCGTATTCAGCGTTAGCCGATAACTAGCGGGCTTTCGGCATCTCCAGGAACCTCGTCCCGGCAAGGGACCTCGTCGTACCTGTCGTCAGGTGCAGTGCGTTCCTCCGTCAGATCAAGTTCTGGAATTATTTTACTCAGACCGTTGCCGGGGAGCTCTGCACATGGCGGAATGGTGTGCCGTCTCGCCACATGCGGTGCAATACAACGCCAATACGCCGCGCAAGTGCAATCAAGGCCCGTTTCGATCCACGCCGATGGGCCACTCTGAGCGCCCAGGCCTGGAGCCAGTTTGGTGACCCACGGTGCATCAAGATCATCGCCGCTTGATACAAGGCCGTTCGAAGGGCCCGGTCACCGGCTCGAGTAATTTGCCCGACAATGTCCATCTCTCCGGATTGCGTACGTCTCGGCGTCAGCCCCACCCACGGACCAACATCCTTCGATCGCGCGAACCGGGTCGGATCGTCGATCGCGGATTTGACCGTCAGGGCGACGATCCGACCGACGCCTGGCATCGTCATCATCAGACGGCAAACGTCGTCTTGTTTTGCCAGATCCGCGATTGTCGCATCCAATTCAGCCAACTCGGCGCGCAACTGCGCACGCGCGCGCAAAAGGGCCTCTGTCGACGCCGACAGGATTTCATTTTGCTCAACCAGTTCCCTCACCCGGGCCTCGTACCTGATCCGGGTGACATGCCCGAGCTTCAGACCGAAGTTCCGCAAAACACCCCGCATGGAAAGCTCGAGGTTGATGATCACCTGCTGAACTGACTTGCGCGCTGTCAGCAACGCACGGATTTCCTGAGAGGACACGGATTTGCGGTGCACGGGCCTGTACCATCCCATTTGAAGCAACCGCGCAATCCCCTGGGCATCGCGCCTGTCGGTTTTGATCGGCATGGCTTTCAAAGCGGCCTTCACCAACCGCGTTTCCATCAAAACCACGTCAAATCCGGCCTCTTCCATGCCCTTGCTCAGCCATTGGGACAGTGGTCCGGCTTCGAGCCCGATCGCCTCGACCGCGTACGGCAATGACGCCATCGCACGCACCAGCGCCTCAGGTTCGCTGGCGGCCTCCAACTCCTCAACAACCTTCCCCTGCGGCCCCAGCACACAAATCGCCGTGCTTGCCAGAGATACATCCAGTCCGATAAAAACATTCATGTCGTTGCCCTTCTATTCTTAGGAATTGAGGCGCATGGAAACATACGACCTCGTAGACGCGCTGCAGGCGCATCAAGGGCAACGGCACTCCACATCATGCTGACAAACAAGCGAAACGTGCTCGATTCGCCGACAGCCCCATTACGGCATCTTTTTCTTTTCTGCTTGGCGGAAGGGCCCGACAAAACCTGCTCGACCCGAACAACTGCAGAAGCCCGCTGAGCGGACTTTTCTTACCTTCGCTGCGGCTGCGCCAATGTCCGGTATTCAATCAAGTATCTAAATTCGGTCACTGCCGAAGTGTTCGTACTGGTTGCGTTGGAGTGCTGTGTATAGTCTGACCAGTATGACCATCGAACCGAGACTGGATATCATTGGTGCAGCCTTGGCCGATCCCAGCCGTTCGCGCATCCTGTGCGAGCTGATGGATGGACGTGCCTTCACCAACAAAGAGCTGGCCTGCGCGGCTTGTATCAGCCCGCAGACCGCGAGCGCGCATCTCAAGCAGCTCGAAGGGGCCGGACTGACCGCTTCGCTACGCAGCGGGCGGCACGTCTATCACCGGATTGCCAATGCAGACGTTGCCGCCATCCTCGAAGGGCTGGCCCAGCTTTCGCCGACTGACCACTTGTCGCGGCCCGGTCGGCCCGACGCCAATACGTCGTGCGCGCGCAGCTGCTACAACCATATCGCAGGCAGGTTGGGCGTTTTGATGACGGACCGCCTGATCGCGCGCAATGTGCTGTCTGTGCGCAATGACGCAATCCGTGCTGGCCCGCGTTATCAGACCTTTCTTGATGAAATCCGTATTGAGGTGCCACTTGGAGGCAAGGGAAAGCCCCTGGCAATGCTTTGCCTCGACTGGACAGAACGGCGGCATCACATTTCCGGTCCTCTGGCCACGGCGATCATGCAGAAGTTTTTGGAAGCAAAATGGCTTGAGCGCCGCACAGGCAGTCGGGCGCTTATCGTCACGGAAGACGGGTTCGATGCGCTTGAACGCCGGTTCTGCCTTCACCGACAGGACATTGATCTCGCCGATCCGGTCTGAGAGTTCGGTCGATAGCGAACCGTCTTTTCTCCCTACATCGCCGATTTGGGCTATTCCCACAGGCACACAGCCGGAGAACCCCATGACACTACCCAAGCTCAATAACGACAGGTTCGTTCCCGAAAGGGGTCTGCGGATCATGGTCCAAGTGCCCAACTCCCACGCGCAAAGGATCGTGGATGCAGTTTTGGCCGAAGATACGCTGAAATACGGCGACTATGACTCCGTGACGTATCGGACCACACCGGGAACTCAGCAATTCAGGTCACTGGGAAGCGGACGTAATGCGGCAACCGAGAAGGTGTTCGAAGTGCCCTGCGTGGAACTGTCATTTTTTATAAGCGACGACGAAGTCAATGCCGTGCAGGTACTGAAAGCCATCTACGCCTCCCACCCTTATGAAGAGCCGGTTGTCTTCGTGGAGCCATGTCTGCGGACTCTTCATATTCGCGGATTGGACGAAGACAATCCCAGCAGGTTCTGGAACAGCGATGCGGAAGATTGGGTGCCGGAAGAGCATCGGTAGGGGATCCAAAAACTGCTGTTCGTTTGGTGTGCAAAATAAGTCGAGATGGGCTCCAAGCTGCCTTGCGGCGGTGCACGGCCTGATTTTCCCGCTTCGGTGGGCTGACACCGACATAAGTGACGGCAGCCAGCCCGGAGCGGCCCCACAGCCTTTGCCCAAAAACCGCGATAGCTAACCTTCACCGCTTGGGTCGCGAACTGGTAGATTTTGGGACGAAGCGGGCTTTTGCTGCGCTCCCGCCAAGGTCCAGTTTAGCCATACAAGGCTCCACTGACGCTACGCGGCTCCTTTCGAACAAGCGTCACCATGGATAGAAGACCGAGGAGGGCAAACGGGAGACAGGCAGCAAATATCCATCGAGCTGTTTCCGCCGCCTGTGCCGCTGCATCCATCGTTGTAAAACCAGCCGCATTCGCGACGATCCCGATATAGGCAGCGCCCAGGGCATAGCCGAGGCGCTGAACGGTTGGAATCGCCCCGGAAATACGCTGCACTTCTTCCGGATCAGCAAGGGCGGTGGTTCGTCTGAGGATGAATGTCCATGCCATCCCAAACCCCCCGCCTTCCACCGCTGCGAATACGGCGATGAGCCAGACCGGCCCGTTAGGAACGGCGTAGAGAAACCCGGCGATGCTCGCGGCCACGAACGTCATCCCGATTGCGATCATCAGACGGTCCAGCCTCTCAGGCGATCCACTGAAGAGCACCGCCATCACGGTCCAGCCGATTGAGGAACAGGCGACAATGTATCCGGCCGTCAGGGCGGATGCATTGTGGATCGCGACGACGAGAAGAGGGCCGAAAGCAGTGATGGCAATCGTGGCAAGCGAGAGCGACAGGATCATCAGCAGGGCAGATCCGGTCGGCTTCCTGAT
>JAIQZR010000051.1 GCA_021777035.1 Candidatus Scalindua sp.
TACACTCAATGGCGAAAGCTATCGATTTAAGCAAAGCATGAAACAGAGGGCAAAGACTTAATAATACAATATCAAGCAGGTATTCATCTTGCGTTGATACCTGTGGGAATAATCCGAGGGGCGGGGAATCTGCGGTGCAACTCCAGTCGCCCTACGGGCTCCTTCCGTTGCACCGCAGATTCCCATGACTTGTTAATATCGTATGTATTCATTTATATCAGGTGGTACACTTTTGCTTTGCCACCTGGTACACTTTTCAATTGACATAACGAACATTCCCCTGAAGGTCTGTGAAATCAACAACTGCAATTGTTTTTTTGCCAGCCTCAGCTATGCTATTAACCATGGAAATAGAGATCTCGTTTACCTCCTTTTCAAAAGCCATTAGGGGATTTTGCTCTACACAGAAAATGACAACCGACAGAGTAAGTACAAAAAGCACCTTCATAATATTCTTTTTTCCCATTTTATTACCCTTTCTTTTATCTCACTATCTATTTTCACCTGGTAGTTCCTTTAGTTTCTTTTCAATAGTATTTATTCCATCAATTGCAAGTTCCCATTCCTGAGCATCGGTTTCAACATCAAAAGTATAATTCTCTCTTTTTATAATATTTGCCTTCTCAAACTCCTCATAATTCATTTTATACTTCTCATTGTAATAATCATCTGTCATTCTATAGCGTATAAGCTTTCTTAAATAATCTCTCTTGAGAAGGTTTTTAAGTTCATCTTCGGTCATTTCATCTAGTTGTTTTTTATAACAACACTCATTGTTTACACCGCCTATTTATTTTTACTAAAGAATAAAATAAAATAATTTTACATTTTATACAGATTAGTTGACTAGTCTGATTACCTGGCAGCTTTTATTGCCGAAGTTAATTAGCAGACCCACTTTCAGTTTAGACGCTTTTAGATACGATATTACCTGATACTTAAAAACATCGGGAATGTTGCCGGTTACTGCCTTAACTTCAACAATAACTTTGTCTTCAGCAAGTAAATCAACAATAAGGTCGCCCACTTTATTGTTGAGGTAAAACACATTAAATCGCTTCTCCGTTTCATACTTCAAACCTTCATCATCAAGAGCAAATTTAAGGGAATTGTGATAGTTTTTTTCCTTAAACCCCGGCCCTAACTCATTGTGAACTTTATAACAACAAGCAATAATCCGTTCCGTAAGAGGATCTCTATTAATCAATGTTTTCCCACTCTAATCTGAACTCTAAATAACCAGTGTAATCATCTTTAATGAATCTGTGAAATCAGCGTAAGCTAATCTGTGCTAACTGCTTTCTTGCACTATGATGTTCCGACCTTAATTCCAACACCGTCTCAAAGCACTTCCTTGCCTCTTTATTTTCCCCAATGGCTCTATAGGAAAGCCCCAGGTAATATAGAGAATCTATATAATAAGGGCCTTCTTGTGACGCCTTGGATAAAGTTTTAATTGCCTTTTTGTATTTCCCTTGTTTGAAAAAGCTTAGTCCAAGGTAATATTTTGCCTGAATTATTTCACGGTTATCCTCTAATATTTCAGAAAAAATCTTTTCTGCTTCTTTGTTTTCATTCTGTCCGAGGAAAACTCTTCCAAGACCAATTTTGGCATCTATATATTCAGGAGAGATATTCAGGGCATCTCTATAATGACTTTCTGCCTTGTTAGGTTTGCCAAGTTTCAAATATGAGTTACCAAGGTTATAATGTGCAAGAAGGTGATCCGGTTTGGCAGAAATGACATCCCGATATCGTTCAATGGCCTTGTCAATATAATTAACTTTGTGATATGCATTTCCTAATTGAAATCCGGCATCTATATCTGCAGGTTTTCCTTTTAGAGATTTTTCAAGATGTTTTATACAATTCTGGAAATTCTCTGTATTGTAATAACTGAGGCCCAGAAAATAATATACGTCAGTGAAAACGTATCCTAGTTCTATAGCGGTATTCAATTCCTGATGGCGTCATCAGGTTATCGTCTCCATAATCAATCTTTTCAAATTCAAATATTTGACGGCTTGGGGTTATTTTCAAAACCTTGCCGAGTCCTTTGTCGGTAACATATATATTGCCTTTTGAGTCCAAACCTAAAGAGGTAACTGAAGAATCTTGCAATTCCAGACCAATCTGAATGGATTCAATGGTATTCCCATCAGGTGTAAAGATGTGAACTTTCGGCCCTATCATATCCAACACATATAGGTTTCCATCTGCATCCAGAGTAACATCTACAGGACGTTCCAGGCAACTACCAAAGCCACCGATTCTCTTTTTGATGTTTCCGTCGAGATCAATAACAAGAATAGTGTGAAGGTCCGGGTTGGCAATATATATATTGTTTGTGGAATTTATAAAAATCCCATAGGGTGTAAATGGTTTGTCTTTATTATCCAGTTTAACTTGAATTACTTTAATGTTTCTCATGTCTGGATCTAACTTCAACAATCTATGCTTATCACCATCTGCAACAATAATCTCTCCTTGTAAATTTACGGCTATATCATTGTGAGTTCCTATGCCAAGGTCTTTGTATGTTCCAACCATGTCAAAATATGGTGTGCTGGTTTCTCCAAAGGAATTTAAGGTATATCCTGTTAGCACCAGGAACAATATTATAGCTATTTTAGATCTTAATGGTTTCATTTTTGGTCTTTGTGTTAAATACTTTATGTCTTATAAATCTTCTTCAGCCTGACGTGTAAATTCGATTTTATACATGTTACACCATCCCGAGCTTTTTCTTCACATCCTCGAAAGAAATTCTCTCTTTAGATGCAATAGATGCTTCCAATCTTTGAGCGAAATCTTCTCGTAATTCAAGGCCGTAGTCGTGGTCTAAAAGCTCCCTGAATTTTTCTTCTATTACATCGCTAAGTAAAATCTTAAATTCTTCCTTGCTTAAGTCAGATACTTTCATCAATTTAACCTCCATTTACATGTTTAAAAAAAGGTTTATTTTGTCACAGATAAATACCTATTCTCACTGATTTAAAAGGAAATCTGTGTTTATCTGCGTAAATCCGTGGCTAATTCAGTACTCATTTAATAATCCTGTATTGTGTCATATTTCTGGTAACGGCCTCTGTGAAATCATTAATCTTTGTTTCGCCATGTGTTTTGTAATGCTCAATAGCTACGATTTCTGTCGTATTGACATTAACCACTCTGACATCTACTTCTAGTGTATTTTCAAAGATTCTGTAACTCCCGTATATGATGTAGTTTGCTTTTGATGCCTTTCCTATATTCATTGCCTTAACAGAATCAGACAGCTTATAAAATTCAATTTCCATTGATTTCTTTTCTGCTTCTAATGATGAGCTATTGATAATCTTTAAATCACTATTTGCACCTATATTTTCTCCTATAATCCAGGCAATTGCTTCACCTTCTCCTATCCTTGTTAGATGACCACTATCAAAAGAAAGCGAAAACATAAGAATTGTTGCTGTGCTTTTATCTTCAGATATATCAGGTTTACTCTTATTAGAAATAATTTTCGTATAGTAAGGTGCAAGTTTTTCATCCCGGTTAAGATTAGTTGCTTTTTTGAGAAAGAATTTAGCATCGTTTTTTTTATCTAGCCTCCAGGATAAAACACCGAGATTAAAGAGTGCATCGCTGTTTTCCGGTTCTAAGGCAAGGGTCTTTTCAAAATACTCTCTTGATTTTTCAATTTTACCTTCGCTGAGAAACACAATGGCAATTGAGTTATTAAGCCTGGCTTTTTGCCAGTTCAGTGCGTCATGGATTCCAAGGGCTTGAAAAAATTCTGTAAGGGCTTCTTCCTTTCTTCCTTCAGTAAAGAGAATATCTCCTTAAATTTAAGGTAAATCCCGTGGGGGCATTAGAAGAAGTATCAGGTAAATAGGCTCTTTCAGCCTCGCCAAGAATCTTTTCTTCTTTTGTTGCAATTGTGGTAGCAGGATTACCGTAATGTATATAGCTTGCCCATAGAAGGTCGCCTAAACCTATTTCTTCAAGCAGTTCATTTTTGGCTTTTTGGAGAGATTTTCCGATACTTTCACCTAAAATCAGTTCTTTGTAGAATTTAGAAGAGAACCTTACACTTCCTTCATCGTGAATAATCCATAAAGGGCCTATAAAATTCTGAACACCTGACAAAAGAAAACCATTTCCTATTCCCAATGTCTTTTTTTCATATAGATATCCGGTATCCAAATTGCTGGTAGCTGATGATTGGCAAGCGTTGGAAAAAACAAGAAGAGGACTTGTGTTCATTTTTCCCATCTCTTGCGAAGTTAGCATTCCTTCCTTAAGAATCCATCCACTTTTTTCAGGTTTCTTTTCATCAAAGAATGCATGGCCAATGAAATGAATAAGGTCTTTGTTTTTCATTTCGGAAATCAGACTGAATTTGTCGGCCTGCCTTCCACCAATCAGTTCAATTTCTATATTTTGATTGTCTTCTAAGATTGCGCATAGGGACTCTGCCTCATGCTGTGCATGTTTAAGGCTTTCTGTCGGATCAATGATGATAAGCATTTTTAAGGGAGCATGACTGTTTTTTGTCTGTTGTTTTTTGCTGAGGACTTGATCGGTGCGGACTTGCCTGCCAACCATAAATTTTGTAGCTAAGAAGTCTTTCCCGTCAAAACAGAGTTCCCATGGAATATAGTTCAATTGATCATCCAGTTTTAAATAGAGTTCTGTGTTCTCTGCTTTTTGCAGATCCCTTTGAACATTTGCAGGTAAAAGCTGTTTGAACAGAATACTTCCTATGCTCTCTAATTCCTTCTGAACATTCAGCCCCACTTTGTTGTCCATACCATAGAACCTTTTATTTGCAAGAAGTGTAATCCGGTTGAATTCCCTATAAATCCCATTCAGGAATTCTTTCTCAACCTTAATTTCACCTTTTGAAGATATAGGTCCTTTTTCCACTATATCTACAATATTTGTATCTCCATGGCGATATATAGTAATGTATTTAGGCATATTAACGTTTAAGTATCGAGTGGCAATATTCGAAGCCTCATTTCTAAATCTTCTTTTGGAATCTTGATCGTGTAATCGCCAAGGGTTATGTTTGGAAATTCGGCTCTGCCGTTGTCAGCAGTATTCCTTGATAGAAGAAGTAGTTTGTCCATATAGAGAGTAATCCGTGCTTTCTTTAGTGGTAATTCATCTTTTATGACAAGGACATTCATTGAGACATTGATACCTTCTCCCCGAACAAGCTCAACCTTGATATTGATATTTTCTCTCTTTTGTTCGATACTGAGGCATTCTTCTTTATCTTCCATCCCTTCTCTAAAGGCATGAGCAGGGATTAAATTTTTACTAATATTAATCTCAATATTTTCTGGTAAAAGGTTGATCTTATTCAATTCTTTTCTCTTCTTTTTATAACGTTCATATCGCTTAGATAGAGATTCTTCCAATTCCGTTATAATCTCCAATGTCTCTTGTAGATTTCTTCCTGAAATTCTTGAAATAGTTCTAATATCTTCAGGCTCTATGTCGATTCCGGAAAAAGAAAGAGATTTAAGATATATTCTATCTTCTTCGTCCAATTTCTTTATAACGGCTTCAAGCCTTCTTAGCTCTTCTTTTTCCTCTGTTTTTTCATTTAGAGTGAGTAAAGGGTCTTTTCTAATATCTTCCTCTACCGTTGGTTCGTTAGTTTCTCTGCTTCCCTGGAGTGGATATATAGCAGCTTCGACATCCGGCCTGCGTATCCATTCTCTAAAGAGGCTATCTAATATTAGAAACTGGAAAGAACGAATATTGCACTCTCCACGAAATATATTAAACCTCTTGTAAATTCTATCTTCCTCAAAGCAGTAACAGTAAAAATCAGAGGCTCTTTGTTCGTCTAGCTTACGAACCATGAACCTTTCTACTCTTTCATCCTGGATCTGGTTTTCCGAGTTTACATAAAAGTTATAATAGATTTTAGTTATGAAAACTCGCATCACAATCTCTGTAATTGATGTAGTACCAACGCTTTTGTCAAAGGCGTCAGGATATTTACTAGAATAAAACAGATTTATTGTCTGAGTTACAGGTTTGTTTGTCAGCTACAATCCTGTAACATAAGAATATCCATGGATTGAAAACGACTATGTATGGTAAGAAAGTTCATGTGTCAACATCCCTGTAAAGCATAAACAAATTTTATGTGATTAATCCACACTTCAAAACACAGAACTGTTTTTTGTAACTGGTGGATGTACGAGATGGAATAGTAAGAATATCTATTATTGAAGTCAAGTGTAAAATGATGGGCTTTGGTGCCAGACAAAAAGATAAAGCCCGGAAAGTCGCGGGACAATCTCTATTAATTATACTTACTTTTCTGCGTTATAGTCAGCCCTTGCATATTTTACTTTGCCAATAATATTCTTGTCTTGATGAGCGCGGAAGAAAATGTGGCCCTGCGGGGGGTCACAACACATCAAGATAGTACTGCATTTCTTTATTTTTCGAATGATAATCTTGGCCGGGGCCTCGATTTTAAGGGGAGCCGGAGATACTTTTAGTCCCATGATTGTTATACGATAGAGGGAGCACTCTATTTTCACTTGCCGGTTGCTTATCTCTTTGGAATTGTGCTAAAATGGGGGGCTTGCTGGAATCTGGTTCGGTGCGGCCCTTGTTTGGATACTGCGTGCTGTTGCCGTGTATACCCTTTTTAGAAGGGGAAGTTGGATGACGATAAAGATATGAAGATAACTTTTCTCGGTACAGGGACATCATACGGTGTGCCAATGGTAGGGTGTGAGTGTCGTGTTTGCACGTCCAACAATCCAAAAAATTCCAGAACACGTTCGTCGATTATTATATTTGACGGAGAATACAATATACTTATAGATGCGGCGACTGAATTACGTATTCAGTGTTTGAAGAACAGTGTAAAAAAGCTGGATGCTGTGTTGTTAACACATTCTCATGCGGATCATGTTTTGGGATTTGATGACCTGAGACATTTTAATAGAAAACGGAAGACCAATATTCCGGTTTACGGATCTGTGGATACATTAAATAGTGTATATAGAATGTTCTCTTATGCATTCAAAGAGGTGTCTTCAAATGGTAGCAAACCAAAAGTTACACTCATGCCAATTAACGGGAAGCTTGACCTTTTCGGAAGGGAAGTAATTCCTATTGACGTGATGCATGGGCAGGAAATGGTTACAGCCTATAGATTTGATAAGTTTGCTTATATAACCGATGTAAGTCAAATACCCCAGAATTCTGTGGAAAAGCTGAAGGGACTTGATTTACTCATTATTGCCGCACTCAGAAACACTCCTCACGAAAAACATTTAAGTATTGAACAGGCCATTAGTATGGTAGACGTACTAAAACCAAAACAGACATTTTTTACGCACATAGCGCATGAAATAGAACACGAAGAGACAAATAATAATCTACCATCAGGAATAAAATTAGCATATGATGGATTGTCAGTTGAGGTGTGAATTTCCTGGTACGTTAAATTGAAGTGTAGGATTTTAACCCTGGATGCGGATGTGTGTAGATCGTATGGGATTTATAATATGAAATAGGAGTTGGTCTTTTGCTCGGTTTTTGGGTATCGACCTGATTTCAAACGTAAGGTTTTTGTTAATACGAGAAAATAACTATTTGTAATTCTCTACAAAATCCAGGTTCTGTTTGCGATCTAACCAATTATAAATGCAGAAGTTATAAAAATATTGACAAGCTGATAGCTTTTTTGATAGTATCGGCTCGGAACAAACTAATCTAATGAAACGTTGCAATGGTGTGTATGTAAAAACCCGTTAAATACTTAATAGGAGAGAACCATATGAGTAAAAGGATAATCTTGACGGTTGTTTGTGTTGCTGCAATTTCAGTTTTAACAACCGGCTGTATGACCACAACACAAAAAGGGGCTGCTGCTGGAACTGGAATTGGAGCGGCACTCGGGGCCGGTTTTGGCGCGTTGGCAGGCAGTCCGGCAATGGGCGCCGCAATTGGTGCAGGTGTGGGCGCCGTGGGTGGAGCGTTGATCGGTGACAATATGGACAAAAAGAGAGAGGCGGCTGAAAAAGCGGATTTACAAAGGCAACTTGAAATGGAAAGGCAATCAGGTTCAGGCAAGGGACAAAACAAAATTGATGCCCATTATGAGTATATAAAAAAGAGAAAGTGGGTTGACACCTCCAAACAAGAGAGGGTCTGGGTTGAAGAGCGTATCGAAGGGGAGAGAAGGGTTGAGGGACACTATGAAGATAGAAATGTACCTTCTGGATACTGGGATGAGTATGAAGAAAAGGTCTGGATTCCAGAACACTTCGAATAAAAATATTAATATTTCCTGTTATTATTTAACTAATCCCATCTTTCACCTCGAAAGGGTAAAGATGGGATTAGAAATATATGTTTTGTTTTATAAGACACATTTTGTACCTGTTTAATATCACAGCATGTAGTCCTACCATTAGTCTGGCTGGCTAAACAATCTTACTGCAACAAACTTGTCAGCCTCTCCGAACGATAAACAACAAATCGAAAAGAATTTAGCATTTCCATGAATCAGGGAGTAAATCCTCATTTCTGATTACTTTTTAACTGGCAATATTGCAAATTTTGTGAAAAAATATTAAGGCGTAACTTGGCTGAGCCAAAATACAGAAGAAATTCATCTCATTTCGGTCATTACTCAATCAGGATGGGTGTGATATTATTAATAATTTTCAAGGGAAGATGTAATGTCGGCAGATGAAGCGATAGACAATGTAGATAAGGTTTCTTATAAAAGCCAGATAGAGCAAAAGCGGGAAAAGGCACGTCTCAGATATAATATATTCAGATGTGAAAGGATGTTTCTCACCGTATTGACAATCGGCTTGGTTGTTGCTCTTACTACATTAATTGTTCGAAAATTTGTCAATATACCGCCATATACTTACACTGCACTTATCTCTTTGTTCTCAATCTATTTCTTTGTAAGCCTGGTAAATGTTTTTTTCAGATGGATGGGAAAAGCAGAGGCCGCAAGTATTCTTGATAAGAAGATGGGTTTTAAGGAACGCCTTGTTACCGGCTTGGAGTACGCCGAACAAAATGAAAACAACAAATTCCTTGGTCTGCTTGTTGACGAAATCAATAGCAAACTTGATGATAAAAGTATAAAAAAGTCCATTCCGCACACATTTCCTAAATCAACTAAGTATCTGTTAGCAGTATTAATATTGCTCCTGATTTTCTTTTTCCTGCCTTATGAGCATCCTGTTATCAGACCTGATCAAACGGTTACGGATGAAAATGAGCCTGTTACGGCAGCAATTGAAGGAAATGATACTGCCGTTGATAAAGAAGATGAAACAGATCAAGATGGAAAAACTGAGAAAACTCAGCAAGGACAGGAAGATAGAGTACTTGCTGAAACGAAAACTGAACAATCTGAAAAAGGTCAGGGGCAAAAAGAGATAAAGAAGCCAGAGGACGGAGATAAAGAGACGCAATTGTCAAAATCGGTAGAAAACAAACAACAGCAGCAAAAAAAGGCAGACTCCTTACAGGTTAGAATATCAAATTTGTTTGGTAGCATTAACTCCAAATTGGACCAACTCGAAGGTAAGCCAAAGCCGGTAGATAAGAGTGAGAGTCATAAATCTGAACCTACGGACAAAAAAAAGCCGGAAAACAATGAGGTGAAAAAAAAGACCCAACAGGTTGCAGAAGTAGATGAAGAGCAATTAGATGGTAAAAATGACAAATCGGAGCAGTCCTCGGATTCATCAGCCCCTGAACAAAAGTCCACTCCAACCGATGAGAGAGAGCAGGAAAGTAACAAAACTGAGAACAAATCGAGGCCTTTGGCTAAAGCGGAAAAGGAACAGCAGGAAGACAAAACAGACAAAACAGACGAAAATACGGATACACCAGACACTGAAGAAAAGCCCCCTGAATCTGAAGAGAAACAGTCAGAGAATCAGAAGAAAGAACAGAAATTTAAGATACCTGAGTCTAAGATATTACAAAAACTTGCGGAACTGCTTATGCCGCCAAGTAGCAGTGACAGTCTTCCTTCTCCAAGTATTCCTATGGATGGAAAAAACAAAGACCAGTCAGACTCTTCACAGGGCAAATCTAGTGAGAGCGAACAGAAAGAGTCTTCTAGTTCAAAAAGTCAGTCTTCCTCTCAGCAGGAACAAAAGCAGGGAGACTCTGGACAGGAATCTTCTCAATCTCAAGAATCTGAGTCTGCTCCTTCCAATCCGGAGCAGAAGGAGTCATCAGCGTCCCAACAACAGCAGGATCCAAATGATAAATCCTTGCAAGGACAGCAACAGAAAGGAGAGACTTCTGATACAGGTAAATCAGATAACAAGTCATTGACTGGTGCCGAACAGAAATCACAAGGTGGTCAGGGAGACCAAGTGGATTCACAAAAAACAACTGGTTCTGAGACTGAATCCGGCAAAGATACCGAAACGAGTACAGGAAGTGATAATTCACAAACGAGTCAGGGCCAGAAGGAGCAGATGTCTGGCCCATCAAATGGTAGACAGGGCGAACAACCGGAAAAGTTAGACGCACAAACTGCAGGCAGTGAAAAAGGAGACGGAGGAGAATCATCCTCTTCCGGAATGGATGAAAAGCAGAAATCGGATACTCAAAAACATGGTTCCGGTATGGGGAGTCAGGATAAGTCAGCACAAGACGAGACTACTGATTCGGGAGAAGAGAACAGTGGATCTACGAGTGATGGACAGACAGCCCAGGAAGGTCAGGGCGATTCTAAGCAGACAGGGTCTGATGTGGTATCTGGTAAAGATACGAAGTCCGGTACAGGAGGTGATGATACAAGGACGAGTCAGGGTCAGAACGAACAGAAACCTGGTTCATCAGACGGAGGGCAGAGTGAACAACCGGAAAAGTCTGATGCACAAACTGCAAGTGGTGAAAAAGGAGGAGATGAAGAATCTTCCTCATCTGGGACAGACAAACAACAGAAGTTAGAAAATCAAGAACAAGAGTTGGGTGGTGATAGTAATGGCCAATTATCACAAGGAGAGCAACAGGAGGCTTCCGGTCAGGAAAAAGAGGATGGTAAGCAAGCAAGTGGCGAACAGATGACTCAAAAGGGCAAGGAAGGTCAGAACGGAGCTCAAGGTGCTGGAGGATCTGATCCGACGCCTGGTCAGGATAAAAAATCAGGGTCTGGAACTGACGATCTTGAACAAGGAGGCCAAAAGGATCAGAAAGACCAGGGAGAAACTCAGGGCTCTGGTAGTACTGATCTTGCGTCCGGCCAGGATAAGAGATCAGGGTCTGGAACTGACGGTTCTGAGCAGGGAGATCAAAAGGGTCAGGAAGGCCAGGGGGAAACTCAGGACTCTGGGGGTACAGATCTTGCGTCCGGCCAGGATAAGAAATCTGGGGCGGGAACTGACGGTTCTGAGCAAGGAGATCAAAAGGGTCAGGAAGGCCAGGGAGAAACTCAGGACTCTGGGGGTGATGATCTTGCGTCCGGCCAGGATAAGAAATAAGAGTCTGGAACTGACGGTTCTGAGCAGGGAGATCAAAAGGGCCAGGAAGGTCAGGGAGAAACCCAGGACTCTGGGGGTACTGATCTTGCGTCCGGCCAGGATAAGAAATCAGGGGCGGGAACTGACGGTTCTGAGCAGGGAGATCAAAATGACCAGGAAGGCCGGGGAGAAACTCAGGACTCTGGGGGTGATGATCTTGCGTCCGGCCAGGATAAGAAATCAGGGTCTGGAACTGACGGTTCTGAACAAGGAGATCAAAAGGGTCAGGAAGGCCAGGGGGAAACTCAGGATAAGGGAGGTGCTCAAGGTTCTGAAGGTATTGGTGATGCGATGAAAGCAGATGGTAAAGGAAAAGATGCTGGTGCAGAACCGGGAGGTTCGAAGACTGCTCAACAGCAGGCAGATCCAAAAGGATTAGAAGGCGGCCAAGAGAATGGAGTCGGTGATAACGCTTCTTCACAAATGGCCGGTAAAAGTAGGAATATGGGTCAAGGTGATTCTGTTGAAGGTATCGGGGATTCCATGCATGAACAAGCGGGACAAAAAGAGGGCAATAGTGAAGGTAGTAAGGGAGGAACACCAAACAGTTCTGATTTGAAAAATAAAATTGCAAGTCAGATGGATGGCTTATCCGGTCAGATTTCTACCCTGGAAAAGGAGATGGGAATGGATATTCGCGATAGCATGGAGAATGGTGATAATCTGAAAGAGCAAGGTGATTTTCAACATAAAGAGGCTAAGAATAAGAGGAAGGAGTTACCGAGAGAGGACAAAGCAGGTACTAATGAAAAAGTTACTCCTGCTGGAGACAAACCCGGAGAAAAGCTATACTCTACGGAACAGGAAGAAATTGAGTCACCTGAAAATGCAGAAAATATGAATATGAAAATAGAGGGGATTCAAGACGAGCTCGGGGCATTAAGAGAGACGGTATCAACCGGTAAAGGAAAACCTTCCAGGAAGAGAAGGAAACTTCCTACAGTAGGTTATGATGATACTGTAAAACGGAGTGAAGAGCAGGCGGAAGATGATGCAATAAGAAATACTTCAATACCATTAGAATATGAGGATATTATCAAAAAGATCCATTCTGACAAGGAGTAGAAAGTGGCAAATACATATAGCAGCGAGGAAGTAAGTGATATAAAAAAAGAGATAGATAGATTCAGAAAAGATTTTGACAGTATAACCGAAGAAATCGGTAAGGTAATAGTAGGAAACAAGGACATTGTAAAGCAGCTATTAATAGCCTTCTTTGCAAAGGGACATGTTCTTCTAGAAGGTGTCCCAGGTCTTGGAAAAACTCTTCTCGTTAAGTCATTAAGCAAAGCACTTGGATTTGATTTTAAGAGAATACAGTTTACGCCAGATTTGATGCCGGCAGATATAACAGGTACCCAGATTGTTGTGGAAAGGGGTGACGGTAGAAAAGAGTTTGAATTTACACCAGGACCTCTGTTTACCAATATTTTGCTTGCAGACGAGATCAATCGGGCCACGCCAAAGACGCAATCAGCCATGCTGGAAGCCATGGAGGAAAGGCAGGTAACGGTTGCGGGAAAGACCCACGGATTGAGAGAGCCATTCTTCGTTATGGCTACCCAGAACCCGATTGAGATGGAAGGGACTTACACCCTGCCGGAAGCGCAGATGGACAGGTTTTTTTTCAGGTTGCATATATCCTTCCCAAAGTTCGATGAGCTTAAACAGATACTGAGACAAACAACTATTAATGAAAGCTATACTATCCAGCCTGTCTTTGATCCTGACACAGCAGTTCAAAGGGTTACTGAGATGAGGAAACTGGTGCGTGAAGTCTTAGTTTCGTCGGAAATGGAAGACTACATTACAGGTATTGTATTGGCAACTCATTCGGACAGCAAAGAGACACATAATCCGACTCTTGATGTGGGCAATTTCTCAGACCTGGTAGGCAGATATGTTACTTATGGGGCGGGTCCACGTGGTGCACAGGCGGTTACTTTGGCTGCCAAGGCAAATGCCCTTTTAGATGGCAGACCCAATATATATGAAGGAGACGTAAAGAAGGTCGCTGTGTCAGCACTAAATCACAGGATGCTTCTAAATTTTGAGGCTGATGCAGATAATGTAAAATCACAGCACATTATTGAAAAAATACTAGAGAAACTGGAGAAATAGGTCATATGCTTGGAGATATTTTTGGTGCTAAATTCCTGAAAAAACTTGATTCCTTGTGCATAGAGTGTAAGAAAACTTATGGTGGGGTAAGGAAGGGTAATTATGAGGCATCTAACAAGAAGGGTACCAGTATAGAATTTGCCGATTATCAGGAATATATGCCCGGAGATGACTTCAGGTATATTGATTGGAATATTTATGGACGTCTTGACAAACTATTAATAAAAACCTTCAAGGAAGAAGAGGAATTATCTGTTCACATATTATTCGATGTAAGCAGGTCGATGATGTATCCTGAAGAAGACAAGAAGTTTGGTTATGCAAAGGATCTGGTCATCGCCTTGAGTTACATTGCATTATCGAGTAAGAACAGTGTGCGACTGGCAACAATGGTCAACACAGATAAGATTTCTCAAAACAGGACTCCTTTCTTTCAGCAAAAAGAGAATATATTTGTGATAGCAGATTTCTTGAAGAAAGTTATACCGCGAGGCGAATTAGATTTTGTTAATTACATTTCAAAGTATATACACGAAGTAAAAGGGCGAAGAGGTACGGTTGTTGTCATATCAGATTTTATGATGAAACCTGAAATCTATACCAGGGCGCTCAATTACTTAAGATTCAAAAACTTTGATATTAAGGTCATACAGATCCTGGGAGAAACTGAACTTGACCCATTTGGTAAAGGAAACAAGAACCAGGTGATAGATGTTGAAACAAACAAGAAGATGAATATTAATTTTTCAGAAGCAAATCGAAAAAAATATAAAGCTGCTATGGAAGACCATATCCAACGGTTGAGACGTTTCTGCCGGATAAACAGAATTGTTTATTCGCTAGCAAAGACAGACATAAAATTTGAAGATTTCATCCTGCGTGAACTGCCGAGAATCGGGTTTATAAGATAAATAAACTTGTCTGAGCGATTTACCTTATAAGTCTGTGTTCCAGGAATTCCTGAAGATCTCTTCTTCCATCTAAAATGCAATGAATAAAGACTTTTTTGTTAATAATCTCGTAAATAATTCTGTAAGGTTTAAAATGGATTTCTTTAAAATTCATTACACCAATTCTCTCTAACTCTGGAGAGATATGGCCTCTATCTGGTAAGGAAGAAAGGCTTTTACACGCTTCTTCTATTTTGTGAAATACATATTCAGCATTTTCCTTTGAATCAATGAGGAAAATATATTTATAGATATCTATTATATCTTTTTCAGCATCAGTAATTAATAAAACATCAAACTTCATTGAATTTTCTTGATTTGTTTCTTCAGGTCACGGAAAGCCTTGGTGTGCGTTTTATAATTTCCATCATTTAAACTCTTTTTACTTTGAGAAATAATCTTTAAAAGAGCCAGGCTTTCCTTTGTTTGTTCATATGTTTCTAAATCTTGAACGATTACTTTTGCTTCACCATTTTGTGTAATAATGAAAGTTTTGCGATTTGTTGAAATATCATTTATGATTTCTGATGCGTGGGCCTTTAAATAACTAATAGGTTTTACGGATTCTGATAGTTTCATGCTGACTCTTTCAAGTAAATAATTATATGAACCATAATCTAGACTAAATTATAGTTTGTGTCAATGGGTATTTCCTGTTTCTTATTTCTGGTATTTAACGTTAGACAAAGAGTATGCCGATAATTAACTCAATAAACTACGGTATACGTAAAATGATATCAGCTAAACTATGCACATGCTTCTTTCACCTGGAAACAAACTAATACATCACTCGGTTTATCAATTTTTAAAATGGCTCGTACTTGACAATTATTGAAATTTAACTATGCTGAAAAATTATATTTGTATATTAATTACATCATGCAAAACATGTTGCAATTTGGGGTTAAATAGTAGATATTGAGCATATGGCAATATCTGTATTAGGCGGCGTTGATTATTTAGTGACATGGAGTTGCACTCATATTACTTAGACCTTTGTGCCTTTTCATTTTCCATCTGTTATAACCATCAAATCAACTTGGTTGCTTTACAATAAGTTATTTGAATGTTCTACTCCATATAATTAAATCAATGTCTTTCCATGATTGTGTACATAACAAGAAATATTGCAAATGCTTACATGCGAGGACTGACCACCTTTCTTCGGCGAATGGCTGTTAAACCTTAAGGATGAAAGGGCTCAAGCTAAAATTCGTGCACGAATCAGGCGGGCTTCCTTTGGAAACTTTGGAGATTGGAAAGATATCAAGTGCACTAAGGGGATTTTTGAGATGCGAGAACATTACAGTCCTGGTTATCGCATCTTTTACGCTATTGTAGGAAAAAAGCTGGTTCTGTTGCTGGCTGGATCAATTAAAAAAGACCAGAAAAAAACGATTGTCAAAGCGAAAGAATATTTAACGGATTATGTAGAAAGGACAAAACCATGACAAAAAAAGCAAGCAGATCGTTTGATAAAACGAGTAAGGAATTACTGGAAAATCCTAAAGTTGCCGCTATGTACCTGGAAGAGATACTTGCAGATGGCGACATGGAACTGTTTACAGCTGCTTTAAAAAATGTCGCTGACGCACGAGTTGGAAGCATGGCATCTCTATCAAAAAAAACTCACCTGAACAGGGAACAACTGTACAAGACCTTATCAAAAAAAGGTAATCCTAGGCTGGAAACTCTGGCAAAAGTTCTTCATGCAGTGGGGTTGCGTATTTCTGTGACGCCTGAAGCAATAGTGTAAATTTCTGAGTCTCAAAAAAAACATTCAGATAAAATTGTTTCCAGGAAGCCTCGAATTCTCTTTCGAAAAAAGATTGCTTAGGCCTTTGTGCCTTTTCGTTTTCCATCTGTTATAACCATCAAATCAACTTGGTTGCTTTACAATAAGTTATTTGAATGTTCTACTCCATATAATTAAATCAATGTCTTTCCATGATTGTGTACATAACAAGAAATATTGCAAATGCTTACATGCGAGAACCCCATTTTTTTTACTAAAACTTGCTTTTGGTGGTAATAGTTATATAATAAATATTATAATTACAAGGATTAAAGTTTTGGGAGGGTAATACCTATGAGCACAAATAAAAGTTATTCTCTTGGCAACCACTATGAAGATTTTATCAGAAATCAGGTCGCAGAGGGGCGTTTTAACAATGGCAGTGAGGTTGTCCGTGCAGGGTTAAGAATGCTGGAAGACTATGAGGCCCGTATGAACGAATTACGAACACTTATTGAAGTAGGGGATGCCGCCATTACAAAAGGGCAGGTAAAGACATATGCCGATGCGGAAGAGTTGACTACTGATATTGTTAAACGGGGTAAAAAACAATTAAATTAAAATGCCTAGATATTTCGGAACCGACCCAGGCGGATCTTATTGCAATCTATCGTTATATTGCACAAAATTCCCCACTTGCGGCAGAACGGTTTGTTGCTGATCCGGTTCGGCAAATGTACAAAATAGTAAGGCTTGGCATTTCAGGATCGCCAAGGGATTGGATAAGTCCTGGCCTTCGTGGTTTTTCTTACCGACAACGCTGCATCTATTTCCGGAGCTATAAAGACCGTATTGTAATTGTTCGGGTTCTGCATGGCAGACAGGATATTGACAGGCAGGAATTTGATGAATCACAGAGTACATAGTGTTAATTAAGCATACAACCACAATGACACATTAAGTAACGTTTACTATTATTCAGAAAAAAATGATTTGTTTGATATTGACAATGAATGAAAAACGGGGAGCAATCTTGCGTCGTTCCTCTCCCACAGCATGGGTATACTCCCAATTTGTTGTACAGAGTTGTTCTATTTGGAGTGCAGTGCAGTGTCCGCCAGCCTGTTGGGCGGACGTCACCGTTTTAACAGTTATATACCAGCATGCTGGTTCGTTATCGATCTGAAATATTTCGTTGGTGTACTCTTCTTTTGTCTCTATTGAACCGCATACATGACAACGGGACATATTTCACCTCTGTATAAATATTCCGGGTTATTGATTTGAAGCATTAATAATTTCTTCTATGAAATATTCTGCCGTAATAATCTTAACCTTTGGGAAATCAACATGCTTTAAAATATTATAATGCTTATCATTTGTGATTATAAAATCAGCATTTCCACAAATTGCGCAGTCAACAAGTTTTTGATCATCTTCATCACCGGAAGGGAGTTGAAACCTGTAAGTAGGATCAACAAAAACAACGTTTTCGGAAGTTAAAAGGGAAAGCCAGAATTGTTCTAATAACTCCTTCGGAAATAAACTATGTAATACTTCTTCATATTCAAGTAAAATTTGTGTTGATATTAACAAACAGAATTTTCTTAAAAAAAGATTTTGAATGATTGGATAGTAGTAGCTCTTTGGGTTGAAAGCAGAGAAAAAAATGTTTGTATCTATAGCTAATTTCATTTGTTTTTTTCTTTTCTCAAATTTTCAACTGCACCAAAAAAGTCTTCATTTCCCCATTTTCCTTTCTCAAAAGTTTCTCCAATTCCCTTCGATAATTTTTCAAATGCTACCTGATTTATTAACTTTTTGATATCAATCGAATATTCCCTGGTATTCAACTCGTGGATTATTCCAATCGTGTTTATTTCTCCATCATCAAAGCCTATTTCTTCGAGTTTTTTACAGATTTCAGGTGTAATTATTTTAATCATAGGGGATGGCGATGGAATGTTGTTTGGAGTGATGAAAAAACAATTTATAACAAATAAAAAGGAGCATGGTAATTTGCTCACCATACCCCTCAAAAATTTTGGTCACAAAACAGTCACATCTTTCAGGATTTTACTGTCTACCAGAAGTCGTAAGTCCCTGTATGACAATATGGGCGATACTGGACTCGAACCAGTGACCCCTTGCTTGTCGAGCAAGGAAAAGAAGAGATAGAGTTTTCCGGTTTAGTTCTAACTGGTTGGGTTTGTTTGGGTTTAAGGCCAGAATGGGGAGCTTGATTTTCTCTCTGTTTTGGCCTGTTTTGATTTGCTTACTTGACAAAAACTTGACAGTGATAATTGAAAACTATAGTCTGCATGACTTAATCATATATAATTCAATTAAATAGGTATGGTGTTCCCGGACATTCAAAGGGAGACTGGACAAAAAGAAAATAAATTTATTGTTTATAAATTTCTTTTCTATGTCCGACTTTGTGCACAGTTATTACCTTATCTGTAAGATTAATCTCGTAAAGAATCCTGTAATCGCCAACTCTCAGCTTATATAAACCAGATAGATTACTTTTTAATGGTAAGGGCGTAAGGTTGTCTATGTTTTGAATAAACCATTTAAGTTTATCAAATACCCTTTGCCGTATATTCTTATCAAGAGATTTAATAGAATTTTTGCCGCCTTCAGTAAAATCAAGGTGATAATTTACCATTCTATCCCTAGTTCTTTGGCTACTTCTTCTGCTGTTATCCTTCTGGTAGATTTCATAGATTCATGCAGTTCTTCTTCTACATCTGGCTTCAATTCTAATTCGTAATCAGGATCAATTAGCTCTAAGACAGTATCTTTAATAAGTGCCTTAAGTTCCTTACCGGTCATGTCAGATATCTTTTTTTCTTCTATACTTGTTCCCATATTTAGAAATATTAACAAAAATCCAATAGTTGTCAACATGTATAAATGACTAAAGAAGAAATGATTGTGGGAGAGAGAGGTGCTATGTTGGGTTGTCTGTCTGGCCAGGAAACTTCAACAGCTTGCGGAGTACGTAATAAAAGCTGTCCGGCGTTCTAATTCAATTGGCAAGAGTTTTACCTATAAGTTTTATTCCGGTGACGAATGTTTTAAGACAAAAAGAATAAAACAAGATCAAAAAATCTTTGGAATGTACCGTTCAATGATAATTGGTGAAGGTGAAAAGATCAAAAGTATTCCATTTAAGCATATTTTGATTTTTGTTGGTTTGGTTTAATGAAAATCTTTCACAATATGAATAAACATCACGTTTATCGAAAAGCTGACACCGTTGAGGGGAGGGGGTCAAACCTTGATTTGTGATTTAGTTCTTGATACCATCTTCTTAATCTTACCATCTTTGGAAATCATTGATTTCACAATGGCTACTCGCCGACTTATGGATGAATAACCGAGACCAAACAATTTACCAATTTCCTG
>JAIQZR010000052.1 GCA_021777035.1 Candidatus Scalindua sp.
TCTGCGGTGCAACTCCAGTCGCCCTACGGGCTCCTTCCGTTGCACCGCAGATTCCCATGTCTTGTTAATATCGTATGTATTCTTTTATATCGTGTGGTACACTTTTGCTTTGCCACCTGGTACACTTTTCAATTGACATAACGAACCCTTTAATATTGACTCTGTGGTTCCATTGTTGAGCAAGCATTACAGGTGCTTTCTTCTGTATATTACCACTTTGGTGAGATGGTGACGGGAGTGGATTCGCCTGTGTTGAGAGTTGGAAAATGCAGAGGGTAAGAAATAGGTTTAACTTTGTCAGAAAAATAATATTGTTCATTTTCATAACAACGTGTTTATACAAATTATTTTGTCAATTTGAAAGCATTTTCTGGCGGGACGGGGAAAATATCTTTTCTGGTTGAGCATGCTTCTTATTAATTTAATGCATAGGAAATTCAAAGTCGGCGGGTAACCTGCCCGACTTCGCTATTCAGGCGGGGAAACCCGCCATACACACGTTACATTTTCGCTGTAGGTCGGGTTTCCCCGCCTGTACCTATTCGGGCAGGTTACCCGACATCATCATTGTCCGTATACCCATTTTATTTAAATGTAGAGTCTTTCAATGTTTGGTAGGAGCCGTCTCCCGACGGCGATCGTCGGGATTTTACCCTAAGAATTCGGTCGCCAACGGGAGTTGGCTCCTACCTGTATATTTATGCCAAAGGCTTAACTTGTTTGACAATTTGACAGGCTTTACAAAGGAGATGTTGGATATAAAGGGAAGGATAACGTCTTTGAAGAGGGTAAAATTAAAAGAGTCTCTGGGAGAAATGCCTGAAATTTTTCAAACAATCTTTCTTTCGCTGGATAACAGCTTATCAAAAATGGTTCATAATTTTTTTACGCTGGCAACACAGCTGGATAAAACTGTTGGAGAAGTTGATGAACTATTTAAGCGGAATTTTGGACAGAAACTGTAATATTCTGGCGGTGATTTTGCTACATGTGCCACCGTAGTGGAATATTACATAAAAGTCTGTTTTGACTGATTTGTAAGCCTGGGTAGCAAATCTACTTCCTTATAATTCCTTTTCTTTTTAACATCTCCAAAAGGGCTTTAAGGTTGTCTTCAATGGATTTATGTTCTGCGTCCAGGATAATATCAGGATTGAGAGGCTCTTCGTATGGTGCATTTATACCGGTAAATTGAGGTATTTCTCCGTCCATGGCTTTTTTATACAGCCCTCTGGGGTCTCTCTGTACACAGGTTTGTAGACTGCAACGAACAAAAACCTCAATAAATCTTCCTTCCGGTATCAAGGCTTTGACTTGATCTCTCTGGCATCTTAAAGGAGAAACAAAGGTACACAGCACAACAGAGCCGTGTTCGTAAAAAACTCTGGCAACCTCCCCAGCCCTTCTGATATTCTCTATTCGATCCTGATCTGAAAAGCTGAGATCTTTACATAATCCATGGTGGAGTTTGTCCCAGTCCAATAATGCGGTATGAATTCCCGTGCCGAAGAGCAGGCGTTCAAGGCTTTTGGCAATGGTTGACTTGCCTGCCCCTGATAAGCCGGTAAACCAGATAACTGCAGTTTTATGTTTATATCTTTCTTCTCTCTCTTTAAGGGACACCGGTTCTCTCTCTATCTCAACTTTGATGGGCAGTTCCTCTTCTATATCGGATTCTCCTTTAGCGTGTATAGTCTCTTCTATGCTTCTCACGCCACCTCGAATCATCCCGGCCCCAACTGTAAAATTAGTATCAGGGTCAATTATTATAAAACTACCGGTCTCCCGATTCTTATTGTATTGGTCTAGCATTATTGGTTGGGTGAGTTTTAATTCAGCGCGTCCAATTTCATTCAGCAGCAAAGTGTTAACATCGGTATGATGTGTAGTTTTTATTAACTCACAGAAAAGATTATGTTCCGTCGCGTCGGTACGGTGCAGGGTGTTTACGTCGAACATGTATATTAACTTACTGACACTGGCATTGACGGTTCTTGTGGTGTGCTTTATGAAATAATTTTTGCCTATCTCAAGCGGATCATTTCCCATCCAGCACAAAATGGCATCAATATTATTTTCTACCTGAGGAAGATTATGCCGTCGAACAATCATATCTCCACGACTGATATCTATTTCATCTTCAAGTGTTATAACAACAGATTGTGGAGCACAGGCATCTTCAAGGTCTCCGTCCATTGTTGTGATAGTTTTGACTTTAGATACCAGGCCAGATGGCAAGACCGCGATCTCTTCCCCTGGGGTGATTGAACCCGCTACAATCCTCCCCGCATAACCTCTAAAATTAAGATCAGGTCGTATAACATATTGCACCGGGAATCTGAAATCACGCACATTAAGATCTGAACCTATGTGGACATTTTCAAGTGTGTGCAATACAGTAGAGCCGTCGTACCAGGGAGTTTTGCCGCTTTTGATAACGACATTGTCACCTTTAAGCGCCGAAACCGGAACGTAAGTAATGTCTTTAATATCGAGCTTCCTGGAATATTCATCATACTCTTTAACGATTGAATCATATATCTCTTGGGAATAATCTACCAGATCAATTTTGTTGACAGCAACTATCATATGAGATACCTGTAAAAGGCTTGCTATGAAACCATGCCGCCTTGATTGCTCAAGAACCCCTCTACGTGCATCAATAAGGATAATAGCAAGATTGGCAGTAGAAGCACCGGTAACCATATTTCGCGTATACTGAACATGCCCTGGCGTATCGGCAATGATAAATTTTCGTTTAGGGGTCTGGAAATAACGATAGGCCACGTCTATAGTTATTCCCTGTTCCCTTTCAGCAGCTAGTCCGTCTGTCAGTAGAGACAAATCTATCTCTTCTTCACCTTTACGTTTCGCCACTTTTTTGACTGCTTCAAGTTGATCATCATACACATTTTTAGTGTCCATGAGAAGCCGGCCTATAAGCGTAGACTTACCGTCATCGACACTGCCTACAGTGGTGAATCTAAGCAAGTTAGCATGATCTGTGGATGTGTGCGGGCTCATAATCTAGAAATATCCCTCCTTTTTTTTGTCTTCCATAGAACTATCGGAAGTCATATCGATAATACGATTTTCCCTTTCAGATTTGCTGGCCTCTTCAATCTCTTTGATTATGTCATCAATTGTTTTGGCATTCGAACGGACGGCTCCTGTACATGGGCTACAACCCAGACTTCTAAATCTGCACATGATTTTTTCCACTTTTTCACCTGTTCTTAGGTTGACCATGTCATCATATGGAATTAGTACGCCACCTCTGTCGACTACCTCTCTCTCTTGTGCGTAGTATATAGGGACAATGGGTATCTTTTCTTCTTTCAAATAGTACCAAACATCCATCTCTGTCCAGTTACTCAGGGGAAATACCCGGATTGATTCTTCCTCGTTAATACGGCAATTATATAAATTCCAAAGTTCAGGTCTCTGATACTTGGGGTCCCACTGTCCGAATTCATCTCTGAAAGAGAATATACGTTCCTTTGCTCTTGATTTCTCTTCATCACGGCGTGCTCCGCCAAAGGCTGCGTCAAACTTATGTCTCTTTATTGAGCCAAGCAGACCTTGCGTTTTTAGTTTAGCACAGCATTTATCCACTCCAATCTTTTGAGGATGTGTGCCTTCGCTGATCGCAGGCTCATTTTTTTCCACAATGAGCCTGCACCCAATCTCCTTAACATACCAATCTCGAAATTCGATCATCTCCGTAAACTTAAACCCGGTATCAATGTGCATGAGTGGAAATGGAATTTTACCGGGATAAAAAGCTTTTTGGGCCAGACGTACCATCACGCTTGAATCTTTTCCAATGGAGTAGAGCATGACTGGATTTTTAAACTCAGCAGCCACTTCACGAATAATATGGATTGATTCGGATTCGAGTTGCTTTAAGTAGGAAATATTGGTGTCTTTCAAAAAACGCCTCCACAACTTTCAAGATTTAATAACTTCTTACTCAACTATTCTATAATATAAATATTTTAATCTAATAGTCAACAAACAGGAAAACCAACTCTAAATATTTTTGGTATTCAATTATGGGTAAACAAAGGGAGGGGTTTAACAATGATGACAATTACCGGAATAGAAATATCATACAAAATCTTAATTTTCCTGCCCGCATGCAACTTTATATGAATGCCTTCTTACATAGAACCGTTATATGCAATACAAGTATATAACTATATGGATTATTGACCGTTGTGTCAATGAGAATATAAAATTATGAAGTGATAGTTATTGAAAAAATTATTGTATAAAGAGAAACGTATACTCTTTAGATAGAACAGTTTCTGTTTCTGCTATAATCCTTGTTTACAATTTAAATACTGGAAAAAAGCTGAATTATCACGAATATTTTGATATAGTTACTCGCCGACATTTGTGTATAATAACCGAGACGCGAGAATGGGAAGTTATTTTTTCTCGAACCCTTAAAGCTGATATCAGTTTAATAATCATTTAGAAAGCAGGGAAATGAAATACAAAGATATAGTTAAAAAGATGCATAACTTACATAATGATGGATACTTTAATAACCACCATTCTCGTGAAACTCATGGTACCGGTGATTATAACCAATTCGCGTATACCACTATTGGAACATGTGACTGCCCAAAATGCATTGCCCACGCACTTGCATTTGGAATTGATGATCATTATCAAGATCATGAAATTACGAAAGAGATAGTAGAAGAGTTAAAAGTTCTCTATGGTATAGACAGTGTAAAAGACGTTTTTCTCGATGACGAAAAAAACTCTCCACAAATATTTAGACCTGATGGCGAACTTAACTTAAGCGTGTAGTCCTGAGAAAATGTGATAAAGTGGGTACTCAGGGGTTGCTGATACTATTTTTTGACGTGACCAGCCTAATAAGGAGTTATCAGCGTCCTCGTCCACCCCTGCCACCACTAAACCCTTTTTTACCTCCAAATCCGCCTTTACCGCTGCTAAATCCTTTGCCGCCGCCAAATCCGCTTTTTGTACCGCCATGTCCTCTCTTTCCACCAAATCCGTCTTTGTCACTGGGCCCACCTTTACCACCGTGACCCTCAGTATCAGAAAGAGCTTCACCGATTTTAAGGATCCTTCCTTTTAATTCCTTACCGTCCAGGCTATCAATTGCAGACTGACCATCTTCGCTAGATTTCATCACAACAAAAGCAAATATTTTAGGTCGACCATTATATCTGTTTTTTGTAATGATGACTGATTCGACTTCGCCGTTTTTTTCGAAAGCCTGCCGTATATCATCTTCGCTAATCTCGTCAGATAAATTACCTACATGTATTTTCATTCTAATCTCCTTAAAATTGCTAACAGTAGTCAAACATTCAGATGTCTGGTATTTAGAGTGCTATTCTACAATAATGATCAAATGATCGTCATTCTGAAATATCTTTGGTGCAAGACGTTCCAGATCCTCCGGAGTGACAGCTTTTAGTTTCTCGCCGTACTGGTCATCTGCTTCGGGCGGATTGCCGTCAAGTATCTCCATACTTATGTAATATGCCTGGCTGACACGATCCATGCGTCGCATGCCCCGGCGCCCTAATGCCGCGTTGATAGTTTGTTGCACTTCCTTTGGGTCGAACGATGCTTCTCGTATTGATCGGATCTCTTTCTTAATACCGGAGACAGCTTTCTCGATATTTTCAGGTCTTGTTCCCATGGTAACATTATACCAATATGCATCTTTGTATTTTGGAAAATGCGTACCGATGGAATAGGCAAGCCCCTGTTTCTCTCGAAGATTGAAGGCAAGTCTGTCGGAAAATATATTACTGAGAATGTGCAGTGCCGGTTGATCTTTCTCTTCAATCTTATAAGTGTTTGCTACCATGATATATGATTGTGACTTACCGGTTTTTTGGCGTACGGTCTTGCCAAGCTTACCAAGCTGTAGCTTAATTGTCGGAGCGTGCCATCCGGTTGTTCCCCACACACCGCCGAAACAGGGTTTGACAAGTTCCATTACTCTCTCAATTGATAAATTACCTGAAATTGTCAACACCAGATTTGAAGGACTATAAAGTTTATCATGAAGGGCCTTTACCTCTTCAATCTTAAATTGTTCTATATTCTTAGCTTTGCCAAGCGTCCATCCAATTCCCGGGTTTGTAACAAACAAATTATCATATAGCATTCTGCTCGCGATCTTAGGCGTACTTGAGGCGGTTGTTGCTGATAATGAAATAACATTTTTTCTGGCCTGTTTGAAAGCTCCCTCTGTCAACAACGGTTGGGTAACCATTTCCGCAAGCAATTTTATACTCTCATCAAAAAAGAAGTCTACTACCTTCAATCTCATATAAACAAAGCGGGATGAATTGTAGTAATCATCGTAAGGGATATTGGGGTTGTCGTGAAGTTTTAATTCCGCGCCGATTGACACAAGAGTATTATACAACTCTCCTTCAGGATGGTTTGTCGTTCCTCCTTCAAGCAACATTCGTTGAAGTACCTCTGCCATTCCCCACTTCTCATCTCCCTCGCACAGACTTCTGTCTTTAGCAGAAAGGTGTACGCCGACAACCCGGCTGTCGTGATTCTCTTTTACAATAACGGTCATACCATTTTTAAGCGTTTCCTTATGGTATCGGGTTTGTGATTGACCGGTGGCTAATTGAGTCTGCTTAAATGGAGGTGACATTAAAGTGACTACCGGTAACTGTGTGTTAAGATACTGTATTGCGGCTTTTTGAATTGACTTGGAAGTTACCTGCATAATACTGTCCATATATCCACTGAGAAAGGAATACCCACCGGCAGCAAGATAACTCGATTTCATCATTGCATAATAATGCAATTTTTCTTGCAGGTAAACTTCCTGTGTCGCCCTTGATATCAAAATAGGTTGAATTTCATCCATCGGCACAGGGTTGCCTGCCATCTTTCTTACAGCATCTGTAATCAAATCGATAACACGATCAACATCGCTGTATAAAGGAAGATTTGCGGAGATCTGCAGTGTTGAGAAATCGCTGTTAAATGTTACGCTTGTGTTGACTGAATTAACCAGGCCTTTATTGGCATTCTTTTCGAACAGGATGTCCAGGATCGAGTCCTTTTTGCCACCAAGAAAATCGGCCAGCATCTGTAAGGAAAAAAAGTCTTCAGATGAAGGCGCCGGTAATATATAACCCATATTAAGATAGTGACGGTCATCAGGGAATTTTCCCATACCGTTCGCACGGGTGATCTTCAGGGTTTTCGGGGGTGTTAATATGACCTGTTTATGTTCAGGAAGATGTCCGGCAGCATAGGGGCCATACTTCTTCTTAACCAGATCCATCATCTCTGCTGTTATGAAATCACCGATGACCATCAATGTCATATTGTTAGGCACGTACCAGTTATGATAATACTCCAGCACATCATCGCGTTTCAGATGAGTGATTGTGGAGACAGTTCCGAGTACAGGTCGTTCATAAGGCGTACCGGAGAACAGCGTTTTTGAGAAGTGGTTGTTGACCTGTGTTGATGGCCGGTCTGCACCCTTACCAATCTCTTCAATAACAATGCCGCGTTCCTTTTCAAATTTTCCGGGTGGCAGAGTAGAGTTAAAAAGCATGTCTGCCTGGATATCCATTCCCTGTTCGATATACTCCTTCGGCATCAAGATCATGAAGTTGGTGTAATCGGGCCCTGTATGGGCGTTATTATAGCCGCCATAATAATCCATCTCTTCATAGAGTTTTTTCTGGGTACGAGTTTTCGTACCGTTGAAGAGCAGATGTTCAAGGAAATGTGCAGACCCGTTTGTCGCTGCATCCTCATTGCGACTGCCAGCCTTTACAATTGTAAAAGCCGTGATCATAGGGCTGGCATGGTTTTCAATAAGGATTACCTCCATCCCGTTATCAAGATAGAAGACTGAAGCATTCTGCGTTTCACCAAACAGAGACAAAGCCTGATCCTGTAACTCATCAGCTCTGCATGCAAAACAGCACATTCCTATAATCAAAATATGTATTACAAATATATTTAAGAATCTTCTATTCATTATTTTATGATCTCTTCCTCTGCGCCTGCGTGAATAAATTATTTCGTAAATACAGCAAATTATTTTAAAAGCTCAAATAACTGGTATTTAGAGGCATCTTTGTCAAATGTTATAGTTTTTATGCATCCGTTTGTAATTGAAGAGTTGCTTATTAAAAGATCTGATAAATCAATTGTTGTGCTCCTGCCACACTTAATTAGTTCATGTATAACTTCCAGTTTCTCAAATCGAATAATTGGCATCATTGTCAGTTTTTCTATAGCGTTAACAACCTCCTCTCTACTACAGTCGTATACCGAGTCCAATACCCAAATCAATTCTAACGCTACTAATAGGGGTATAAAGAGGGTTTCATTCTCTTTTTCTGCTTTTTTAAACCGTTTAAAGACAATCTTTGATTGGCTTTCATCATCTTTTACCAATAATCTCACCAATATGTTTGTGTCTAACGCAGTCATTTCCACCTCTTATTGAGAGTGTCTTTTAGCTTTTTATCCATCTCTCTCACTGATACTTTCATCCTTTTCGGTGAAGAAAGTATTCCAAATACATCTTCGGTTGTTTTAGATAATGACCTCATAACTGCTTCGCCATTATCATTAACGAAGAAATCGACTTTGCTGCCAGATTCCAGGTGTAAAACATTTCTAACATCCTTTGGAATAGTTATCTGCCCTTTACTTGTGATAGTAGCATGGCTCATCTTGGATCCTCCTTACATTTTATAATAAACCTTACTACATAGTAATGCATTAGTTATTCTTGTCAATAGATTTCTATTGATTTAATCACCGTGACAATTTACGACAACCTGATAAAAGTGTTTTATCATATATCTTGAAACACAATAGTCGCACTTTCATCAGAGAGTAATTCTTACCTGGAAGGCTACATTGATTGCAAGTTCGGGTCAGGATCGGATAGAAAAAGAGCAAGAGGATATTGCAGGAACGCTTTCATTTCTCAAGGCTATACAACAGCGTTATCTCCTCCGCCCAGATCGTATCATCTATAGTCTCAAGAACCATGGGGATTTCTTCAAACCGTTTGTCATTCATAATAAAGCGGAACGGCTCCACTCCCAGCTTTCCTTTGCCAATGCTGTGGTGCCTGTCCACACGGGCGCCCAGATCCGGCTTGGAATCATTCAAGTGCATTGCGCTTAAATATTTTATCCCGACAATCTTTTCAAATTCTTTCATTGTTGCATTAAACGTCTTCTTTGTTCTAAGGTCGTAACCGGCAGTAAAAGCATGGCATGTATCCAGGCAGACTCCCACTCTCTTTTTGTCCTCAACGTTATCTATGATAGCGGCTAAATGTTCAAATCGGAAACCCATATTGGTTCCCTGTCCGGCAGTGTTTTCTATAACGGCAGAAACGCCTTTTGTTTTGTCAAGAGCGATGTTAATTGATTCTGCAATTCTCTTCAGACAGGCATCCTCCTCGATTTTCTTAAGATGGCTGCCCGGGTGAAAGTTCAGCATTATTAAGCCCAGTTGTTCACACCGTTGCATTTCGTCCAGAAAAGCGTCCCTTGATTTCTCCAGCCCCTCTTTTTCCGGATGTCCGAGATTTATCAGATAACTATCATGAGGGAGTATATGTTCCGGCAGGTAACCGTTAGCTTCACAATTCTGCCTGAATTTCTCAATATTATCACTGGTAAGAGGCTTCGCCTTCCACTGCCTCTGGTTCTTGGTAAAGAGGGCAAACGCCTTCGCGCCTATCGCCTTCGCGTTTAATGGTGCATTCTCCACGCCGCCACCTGCACTTACATGAGCTCCAACTCTTTTCATATTTTGTTCCTAATATATAAGCAATATTTTTGTTGGTATTTATTAAATAGTCAGAAAATATTGTACATTTAACGGGTTTGATTACAAGGAATTATTGTAGCCTCAAGCGTTAGCCTGAATTTCTCCTCGTCAGGTGAATAGAAAATTCTCACACTAAGCCACAGAGATCACGGAGAAAAACAAAAACATGAAAGAGCTTAACCCGAACCGCGCAACCTGTAACCCGCAACTCGAACCTCAATTTCCCTTGACTTTAATGATGTGTGGTTTTACTATCACAATTATTCAATTCGTAACTTGTTGTAAAGTTGTTTTATTTGGAGTGCAGTGACCGCCTGTCCGCCAGCCTATTAGGCGGGTGTCACTGCTTTAACGCGCATCATCACGGTTGATGCACTCCGTATTAAAAACAGAGCCGATCTCAGGAGTTCATTAGAGCATAAAATCCTGTTGGATAGAATAAAAGTATATGGACAATAAAGACATTGCGAAAGAGTGGTTACTGTTGACATAAGTGGCTTATCTGCTAACATAACCATACTTGATCTTTAAGGGCTTCATAATATGTTACAATCATTAGCAAACAGGCTATAATAAATTATTCAGTTTTGCCACTGTGTATCTTAAAGAATTGATTTAATACAATGGAAATATTACAGGAAATTAAACGGTTATCTCATATTGATAAACTAAGAGTCATGGAATCTCTTTGGAAAGATTTAAGCGGTGATGAAGAAAAGTACGATTCACCTGAATGGCATGAAGAAACTCTTAAAGAAACTGAAAAGAGAATGAATGATGGTATTGAAGAAATTGTGAATTGGGATAGTGCGAAAAAGAAACTCAGAAAGCAATTTGAATGAAGATCAAAATCCTGATTTCTGCAGTAAAAGATTTAGAAGCAGGTCGGTTATTCTATGAGAAACAAGGCGAGAGTTTAGGAAATTATTTCTTTGATACAATATTTTCTGATATTGATTCCTTAGTTCTTTTCGGAGGGATTCATAGCAAGATTTACGGATACCATAGATTACTCTCCAGCAGATTCCCTTATGCCATATATTATAAAATAGAAAACAAAAAGATTGTAACAGTATGGAGGATTTTAGATTGCCGTAAGGATCCAAAGAAAATCGTATTAGCTTTAAAGAAGAAATAAATGCAAAACTTGTAATTCCATTTCCAGCTTTATTTTTTGTTATGTACTGATTATTTCATTTAAACCTTCTATAATTTCTTCCAATTCCTCTGAAGAGATAGCATCGATCTTTTTACCAATACGTTCTATTGAGAGAGTCCTGATTTGGCTTATTTTTACCCAGGATTGCTTTGGCAAACGAGCTGATTTTATCTCAAAGGTTAGTGGAAAGCCAGCGCGTTGTGCCTGGCTTGTAATAGCCATTGCAATGACTGTTTCTGATCTTTGGTTAAAAACATCTTGGCTTATTATAAGGACAGGACGTAGTCCTGCTTATCCTCTCCCACGAACTGGATTTAAATCTGCCCAACGGACATCTCCTCTTAGTATTCTGGCCATTCGTCTATTTTCCCGGAAAGACCTTCTTCTGCTAAGGATTTTTCAAAAGCCGTGTCTAATTTGGCACATTCTCTGGCTAATCGGCTTTTATCAAATCTTTTCAAAACAATTTGTACACGAAGCCCCTTTTGCTTATTCACTATTCAAGATTTGACACCAGTCCCTTCCTTACTTTACGGGATATGATTCGTGTGCTTTTTAATAACCCCACTCTGCATGGCTTACAGGCAATTTATTCAATTCTGCTCTTAGTTGTTTCCAGTTTGGTAAATAGGCTTCCATGTAGAAAAGGAATTTGTCATTGTGATGTCTCTCCAATAAGTGAACCATCTCATGCACAATGATATACTCCAGGCAATTAATGGGCTTCTTTGCCAATTCAAGATTTAGCCAAATTCTTTTCTTTTCGATGTTACATGAACCCCATTTGATTTTCAAATGACGGGTCAAGTCTCTCCTTGACTGCATCTTCCCTTTAGCATTGTAAATCCCTTTATAATTTCTTACTTACTCCCGAATAGATCATCTAAACACTTATTTTTATCAAGTTCAGATTGCCACTTTTGATACCTTTTCACAGATTCTATCCTCTTCTGTGGTGGAAACGACAAAAACCTACTCGTCTCTATTGGCTCTAACTTTTCCATTAGAATATCATTTAATTTGTGAATTTTCTTTAACCGTTTCTTTACCGTAAATCCTGTCTGAATATTTACTTTCAAGTTGTTTATAATGTTCTAATAATTCCTTAGTATCATGATGGTATTTTGCTGATATTTCATGACGTGTTTTCCTTATTTCTTCTATCGATTTGTTCGTTAACATTTATTTTTTCTCAAATAATTTCTCAGAATGATAGGATGAAAACTTATTGGCCAATTTTTTGGTATACTCAATTTTTTCTTGAGTAGTCATGTTCTTACAATTT
>JAIQZR010000053.1 GCA_021777035.1 Candidatus Scalindua sp.
GATATTTAAAAGAAATACCGATGTAACGATTATGAGAACTGCATATTTTTCTGACAAATATTCTTCTGTTCCACTTTTTTATGTTTTTCTTTGCGATCTTTGCGTCTTTGCGGTGAAAAAATAGTTACGCTGAATAGTTACATTTTAGTAAGGTTACGTCTGATATCCCAACCAAGCTGTTTTTTTTCTTCGTCTTTCAGCCGTTGAAATTCTTTGATGAGATAAAGTTTAAACTCTACTGAAATCCAGGTGGCAAACTCAAAGGCAATGTCTTTATGTGCATAAGTACCTCCATAGCGGCCTGTTTTGGAAATGATCCCAATCGCATTGGTTTTTTTTCTATCCACTGCTTAGGCGTGAGGGTAAAGCTATTTAGCCCGGCCCGGATTTTAAACCCGTCGAATTCGACGGGTTTAAAATCCGGGTTATTGAGATGCTCCCATATACCAAGAAACTCGATGGTGTTTCGGTTTCTTATCCAATTTCGAATTAAGTCGTCGGTTCTTTCCGCATTTTTATGTCTGGCAATATCCGTTATACCGATATTTCAATTCCTTTGACCTCTATCTTTTTATTTCTTTGTGCCATCTTGTCCGCCTTTAATTGCGGCATATTTGCTATAATTAAAATGAGGAAGGATTCATACCAGCTTCACCTTTTTCAGATTCTCTGCAATAAGTACATTAAGCCTTGATTCCTCTTTCAACTGTCCCTCAAACTCCACTTTCAGCTTGTTAAACCGTTCATTGAAATCAAAATCATCTTCATCATCAGGCATACCAACATACCTTCCCGGTGTAAGCACATAATCGCCTTCCCCTTTTTTAAGCTTGATATATAACTCTTCAAAAGCATCGGATATATACTTCAGGAAAATCAAACCCAACACGATGTGCTTGTATTCAACAGCATCAATATTCTTTCTGAGTTTATCTGCCACCTTCCAAAGCTGCTTTTCAATCGGTTCTTCTTTGGAACTGTCTTTCTTTGTTTTAGCCATTATCGCTTATCCCATATTCTTTTAGATTTAACAAAAAACAAAAGATAATAGTTTTTACTCTTCGTGTGAGGAATTAAGACACTAATTTTATCTTTTATCCGGTTTCAGCTTATTTCCTTTGCTATACAATCCCCATAAATAATATTTTTGTGATGCGAAGCCTAATGCCGATTTCCTGATTTCCATTTCTGAATATTTGACATTGTATTTCCATGTATGATAGTTAAAGCTGAGACTTCTTGCGAAATAGAGAGGTTTCAGACTATTAATAATCTTCTTTCTCTCTTCATTACTTTTTGCGATATCATATCGGTACACGAGGCTATAAAAAATCTGAGTCCATAGCAGTATCGTCAGGTCAAAAACCTCCATCTCAAACATTTCGCGTATTCTTGAAAATGCATACGGTTCTAAAAGTTCTTTAATATCAGTCTGATATTTACTGTATTCTATCTGGCCTTTCTCTTTGAGATCAAGGATGTTGATGTCAAGCTCCTGTGGTTCAGCCAATTCCTTTAAGCCAAACTTGTCGGGTACAAAGAAATCGCCATTATTTCTGGTAATCCAGGCGTCTTTATTCTGTACAAGCACTGTCAGTAAGGTGTCAATTACCTGTTCAAACATGATACCCAGTTTGGGTGCACTTGCTTTATGGATCTTTGTTCCCAGACCACTCTGGCAGATTTTGAAACCTCCGAGGGCAGCGTTCAGGGACATAAAGATATCTATTCCATACTGTTTAGTGCTTTCGATCCATGGTTGTTTCAGCAAGTACTTTATCAGTTTTGGAGAGAACGCAAACTCTCCTCCTATCGGTTGTCTGATGTCCATGGAAAGCATACCAAACATGACAGGATAGCATATATGGTTTGTAATAGTACCATCAAACTGATGTCTTGAATAGAGTGGTATTACGTAGTCATAGCCATCAACAATAGGCTTGCCAAGGTATTCAATCCACTCTTTTGTTATTGATTTAAGATCAGCGTCTACTACAATTATCACTTCAGCGCCAACTTCTTTTGCAAAGTTGAACAAATTTAACATATTATTACCTTTGCCTCGAATACCATGAGCGGTACTGATGTATTTCTTTTCTATACGGGTTTTTGTATCTAAGAAGGCGTCTTTGGTATTATCCGGACTATTGTTATCTACATTAACTATAATGCTCTTTTTGTCCGGGAAATACTCTTCAAGTCCTTCTCCTACGGTTTTAGTTACGAAAGGAATAGTATCAGATTCATTATATGAGGGTATTCCTACGATGATATCATATTTGGTTTCTTGTTTTTTTTTCATGATTGTTTCTGTTAAAAAGAGGAGTGAAAAATAGTAAACTGAATTGCAGAGAAAACAAAATGTAATAGATATATATATTCCTTGCTTCGAACGCGGAGCTATCTGTTCTGATACAATCCTGCAGCATAAGCCTTTACTTACCCCGTAATATTTGGGGACTATTGTCTCCGTAGTTGAACAATAAATCAATGGTTGACATGCAAGGTTCGAACTCTCCAAATAATTGATTATATTCCGGATGTTTGAAATCTTGAAAGATTACCTCTATACCCTCTTTATCGAACAGTTCTAAATTCATATATTTAGAACCGTCCTTCCCTGCCAGATATCTATTACCATTTAGGGCTTTGCAAATATCAATTAAGCGTTCTGTTGGCTCTTCTCTCAGTTTTAAATCAGATGCCATAACGAGTTTAGTTTTAATTTCTAAAGCGTCCATTAAAAACTTGATTATCTCAATGTTTATATCGACAAGGCGATCCCAGTTGCGGCTGAAAATTTCCTCAAAAACACTTTTGTAATTGTCGAAGTAGGTTGATTTTGAGTAGTTAGTAATTAGTGCTTGAAGGTGTTTCCTGCTCCAGTTTGCTCTGTTGTTGATCATTACCTCATTGATTTTTTCCGGAAACCTGTATAGGACAGGGACTGTTATCCACTGGCAGCCTTGAGCGGTTTTTATCCTGTTTCGGTTTTGCCATTCATTTTTTTTGAATTGAACATTATCTAATATTACAAATACATCAGCCTTGTCAATTTTATCAAGATAACCTAACCAGGGAAGATATTGTGGTTGATGAATTGTGATAAGCATATAATTCTGTTAACTCCTAAGCAGGGCAGCTTTACTACCTATTATACAAAAAACATTTATAATGTGCTTTTCTGAGATCAAGCAGAGCCATTTGCCTCTACACTAGCCCGCTATATAATTTTTCAAATTCTTGTACAGTAATTGCGATGTCAAATAATTCCTTTACTCTATCGTATCCTGCTAATCCCATTTTTGAAGAGATGTCAGGCTCATTGTAGAGTTTAATTATGGCCGATGAAATTGCTTCCGGATCTTTAGGGGGTACAAGGAGTCCAGTCTTTCCGTCTACAATAACCTCAGGTACTCCACCAACATTTGTTGCTATAACGGGTTTTTTAGTGGCCATTGCCTCTATAATTGCGAGTCCGAATCCCTCATTTAGGGAAGGAAGAATGAAAAGGTCTATGCAATTTAATATTTCAACAATATCGCTACGAGTACCAAGAAGTAAAATATTTTCTTGCAAACCGAGAGACTTGATTTCTTCCGACAACTCCGATTTTAACTCACCATCACCTACAAAAAGAAATTTGGCTTTTGGTATTGAACTTACGACGTCTTTGATTGCTTTTATTAAATATGTATGACCTTTCACAGGTACTAATCTTGCGACGGTGGCACATACAAAATCGTCTTCCTCTAACCTCAACTCCACTCTTTTTTCTAAATTGGTTATACTAACAAGTTCAGCGTTTGTTATATCTATACCGTTATAAATACGTTTAAATTGCAGCTTTGTACCAATGCCCAATTCAAGAAATCTTTTTGTCTCTTTTTCACTCAAATTTATGATTTTGTCAGTAAATCTAGCGGCAAATTTTTCAAGTAATACAAAAAAATTGGTAACGGTTTTACAAAAGTAGCCTTCAAAGATATCTCCATGCGGCGAATATATAATTACCCTGGATCCTGCCAGTTTTGCGGCCATGCGTCCAATGAAGCCTCCTTTGGATGTATGGCAATGAACAATATCAAAATCTTCTTTCCTTAGAATAAAAAAAATCTTGATAAGAGAGAATATGTCTTTGAGTGGTTGTACGCTTCTCACTAGTGTGGGTATGACAATAAGCCGGATACCATGGTTTTTGGCGAATCCTATTCTGTCAAGATTGCTGTCAGCAGTGAAGCCTGTCATTATAGAACTTTCAAAACGTTCTTTATCTAAACTCTGTAATATGTTCAGCATCAGGATTGGTGGTCCGCCAAGTTCCATGCGAGTAATTATGTTAACTATCCTTGTTTTTTTATGTGTCACATTTAAATTTGAAAACCTTTAGTGCTCTGTTTTAAACTGTACAAACACAGGGTTGGTTACTATACCTCTGAACAGATAGCTTGTGTCTATTGCCAAACGATAGTAGATCTTTTCATTTGGATTATAGTAATCATCATCGTAAGCAATGTCTATAGAATCATTTGCTTTAAAAGTTTTAATAACAGTTCCGTTCCTTATCAAATCAATGTTGAAACCCCTCTTCCTATATGCGGAATGCCTGTGGGCCTTGTCGACAGTTATGACAATTCTAATACGGGGTTTCCCCGTGAGGGTTATTTCATCTCCCATAAATGCCAGTTTGCCATTTTTAGAATCTTCAACGACAAAACTGTTTAGACTGAGCCTGTTAGCATCTCCCATGGCAGCGTACATCTTACCGTTTGCAAGTGCACCCATTACCTCTTCATTACTTTTTTCTTTTACCATAAAGACAGTCTGCGTCTGATCAATCGGGAAGTCATGTACTTTATAATCAACTTCTCCAATCACCCAGACCGGCTTCTCTCTTTTTCCTGAACAATATTCAAGTAAAATTTTATCCCAAATTCCGCCAGGAGGACCAACGCGTCTCATTCCTTCACTAAAGATTGCTATTCCCGTATAATCAAATGTCTTGAGAAGATCTTCTTCGTATGCAGACGATACAACTTTTATTTTACCGTTCTCCATAAACCTTTCTACTTCCGGATGCGCCCAGAATGTCAGTGCATTATTCTTATTTGCATGATCAATAAGATATTGGTGTGGTTTTACGCCTTGTTCCCCGTGGTATTGGTCATACATGGGTGTTTTGAATGGAAAGTTATTTACCAGAAGAACCACTCCTGCAAAGATGCATATTAGACTTGGGATCCGGCTGGGCTGTTTTTCCTCCAAATCTTTATAAGTTGATGATGGCGTTTTCTTTCGAAACAAGATGAGCAACCATCCTAGTACTAACAAACCGACAGGCCATAACTTGATGGCACTTTCAATGTCATATTTGGCTGGAAATCCGTTTCCCACTGATGGAAGGCTGTTATAGTCCGATGGTGTTTTCAACCCAAACACCAGAATGTGTTTATTGGCATTGAATATGCTCAAATTATCCTTTAATAAACTTCCCTGCCAATAATAGAAAGGGACAGCTTCAGTACCATGGATTAAAAGCATATCAGGATACTTCTTATCTAACTCTTCTATTGTATTTATATAATTTGCAGCTCCGAATTTAAGTATGGAGTTTCTGTTAATAACTTTTTGTAAAAGTTTTCTTAAAGGCGGGATCCCGTATTCCCATTTCATGGTGTCATGGTCAGTGAAAATTACAGTTTTTATACCATTTTCTTGCGCAAGCTTTACGATCTCTTCCGGAGTTTTGTCACCATCACCAGCTACGCTTGTATGTACATGGATAACACTTGGAATGAGAGAATATTTTGCGGCATGACAGGTATTCACGAATGGATTTAAGTTGTATAGAAAAATACATATAAAGGAAAACAGAATGAGTTTTAGGTATCGACAGTTTTTTTTATACATTCATAGGTCCTTATAATAATGTAATTGCACATAAAGAATAATTTCCAACTGCTCAATATCAATTTGAATATTATACGATCCGATGAGGATGAAAAATTCTGTTTTGACTACCAGTGAATATAAGGTTAACCATTAGACTCGCGGATTCAATTCCATTTGATATTGATCAGTTACGGATCATTTCCCCTCTCCTGGAAAAGGTTTCTGGGAGAGATATTTCTACATCTTAGTTGTTATTGCTCAAGGATTTGTATAATATAACAATTAATCAGTTAAAATCTATATAATTCCGTACATCTTGTACATATGGGGTACTTTTTTTCCCGTTTCGTAATTTTTCTGAAACGCATATATTTTTCATTATTCCATATACTACTAAAAGTGCTGTCCCTGACATTGCCAGCAGAAAAATTTAAGGATTGGCATGGACGTACTGAGCCGTCGGGAAAGATATATGATACCATCCAGGGACTTAGACATCTTTTACCATAGTTTGAAGAGACGAAATCAAACTCTGTATAATATCTCCGGATTTCATCATTTGTAAAATTTGGATAAAAGGCAATCTTTACTTTGGAGTCTCTTTTTTTAATATCTTCCATTTTTTTAATGAGAAAATCAACATCAATGTCAGGTAGGCGATCCCTTACAAATCCTTTCCAATCACTACAGACCATACCGTAGTAACCCTTAAACATATTATTATGTTTATCGTACTTCTCTTTGCTTAAGAAGATTAAGTGGTGAAAGGTAATCGTACTCGCTTTTAACTCCTCTGCGATGCTGATTAATTCATCAAGACGTTTATAATTTATCTCAAAAATTGTACTTGAAATGCTTATGGCAGGATTGTGTATTCCGGACTTTCCTTTAATATCTCTAATTAATTTCAGGCCCCTGGTCGCCCTGTCAAATGTGCCTTTTGCACCTCTTACTTCGTCGTGCACGTCGCGAGGACCATCTAGTGAAAAGATAATCTCGTCAATACCCAGATCAATTATAGAGCTTGCAAATTTTTCCAATAATATTCCGTTAGTAATCATATTGCAGCGCATGCCTTCTCTCTTTATGCGCGAGACTACTTTTTCCAAATTTGAATACAATAACGGCTCACCACCAAAAAGCGTTACATTCGGTTTGAATTTCTTTATATCATCTATGATTTCATATATTTTCTCGAGCGATAACTCGCTTTTCAATTCCTCAGGCGGCATCTCTTTAGATGTGCCGGCCTCTCCCCACTGGCCGCACATTTTGCATCTAAGGTTACACTTGTATGTAAGAAACAGATCAACCGTTTCCGGATAATGGCTGTATCCATTGTGAATTGTGTAAGTTAAATAAGAAAGCAGACGGTGTTTAAATGCTTTCCATGCATAACCAGGCTGGGTAATTGATTTAGCAATGTTTCTTTTTAAATTACGTAATTGGATCATTTTTTTCTACCAAGTAATTGCCCATTATTAAACAATCTATTCCAGTTGAGAAAAAACACCGAATGGCTTCTTTTGGCGTGGTGACTACCGGCTCTCCTGCTACATTGAATGAAGTATTAAGCACTATAGGAATGCCGCTGATCTCCCCAAAATGTTTAATAACATCATAAAAACGCTTATTATATTCTGAGTCAACCGTTTGGACCCTTGCCGTTCCGTCTGTGTGGGTAACGGCAGGAATCAATTTTCTCTTTTCCGGTTTAACATCACAAATGAAGAGCATAAAAGGTGACTCGCCATCAAAGTCAAAGAAATCCCCGGATGACTCTTTTAATACTGCAGGTGCAAAAGGACGGAAATCTTCCCTGTGTTTTACATACTTATTAACGATATCCTGCATATCGTCTCTTGTTGCATTTGCCAGAATGCTTCTATTTCCTAATGCACGCGGACCCCATTCTGCCCTTCCCTGAAACCATCCGATAATCTTTCCATCGTTTATTAATTCAGCACACTTTTTCGCAATATCCTGGTGATGGGTATATCTCAACTTATCAAGCTCGAGTTCGGCCTTAATTTCTTCATTTGAATACTCGGGGCCCCAGTATGCATGTTTCATTACGAAATTTCTTTTATTGTCCAATATGGTATTGTAAATATAATAAGCGGCGCCGAGTGACGTGCCAGCGTCATGTGACGATGGTTGTACAAAAACAGATTCAAAAGGAGAATCCTGTAGCAGCCGGTGGTTCATTGAACAGTTTAAGCCAACACCACCGGCAATACACAAATTCTTTGTTCCTGTTTTTTCATGAAGGTAATTGGTTATGTGTAAGGTCGTCTCTTCAAGGATCTTCTGTAGACTTGCAGCAATGTCCTGATGTTTCTTTTCAATTTCCTGATCCTTAGCCCTGATTGGTCCGCAAGCATCAATAAATTTCTTCGACATAAAGCCGTCCCTGGAACCGGCACCCGCCCAATATGTAAAGTAATCCGGGTTCATTCGGTATCCCCCATCAGGCAATAACTTGACCATATCTTTAAAAACATCAATGTATGAGGGATCACCATATGATGCAAGCCCCATCACCTTGTATTCATCATTACCATGCTGAAAACCAAGATACTTTGTTACCGCGGCATAAAGAATCCCCAAAGAATGTGGGAATTTAATCTCTTTAATCTTCTCGATTTTGTTGCCGGTGCCTTTGCCCATTAATGTGCTTGCCCATTCACCCATGTAGTCCAAAGTAAGAATTGCGGAGTCTTCGAATGATGATGTGAAGAAGACGCTGGCGGCATGCGCCAGATGGTGCTCAATATAATGTATTTTGGTATTGCTATTCTGTTTGAGTTGTTTTAGCTCAGAAAGATAATGGCCGGTACTGTTGATCTCATCAACTATATAACCAATCGAATAAAAAGGGGCTTTAGGGATTTTTAATATTCTATACGGGATCCGCTTAGATATCCTTAACCAGGGTTTATAGCTGAAACCTATATGATCAATATCCTGCAGTGTTATGTTTGCTTTTTTCAAGCAGTAGTCAATTGCCTTATAAGGCATACCGCCCTCATGTTTTCTGCGTGTAAACCGCTCCTCTTCTACTGCTGCGATTAGCTCTCCGTCTTTTACTAGTGAGGCGGCTGCATCCAGTGTGTAACCGCCTATGCCAAGAATATACAATGTTTATCTCCTTAAAAAAGGGAAATTACTATACTCGTTGATTATATGGTTAAAAGAAGATACGTTTTAATATTTGAAAATATTTTGTGTCCTTTAATGATAAAATATTCAACGCACCATTTAGCTTCTTCTTGAATACAAAGAAATTGTCAGATGTTTCAATGCCTATTCTTTTGAGTGAAAAAATATCAGCATTCTTGTTATTTATACCGTACATGTTAGAACATGCGCATGTGTACTTGGATTTCTTAACTATTTCTACTATTTCTTCATTAAAATCTACCCTTGAACCAACTGGATAGGCAAAAGAATTTATTTTCTGTCCAAGTTGTGATTCCAAAGCAATTTTTGAGTCCCTGACCTCTTTTACAATTTCTTCACTTGTCAAACTTGATAGCGTTCGATGGGTAATGGTATGAGACCCAAATGAAATATTATTTTTCTCCATTTCGCGTATTTGAACAGCGGAAAGATATTTGTCTCCATCTGTATTGATAAAATCGTTAACCAGAAATATTGTTGCCGGGAAATCGTGCTTTTTGAGTAAAGGATAAGCACTGTGATAATTGTCACTATATCCGTCATCGAATGTAATTACAACTGAACCGGAAATCTTTTCAATATCCGTTTGTAAATATTCTACTGCCTCCTCCAGAGGAATTACTTTATAATTTTCTTTTATATACTGCAGTTGTTTTTCAAACTCTTCAGGAGTAACGGCTTCATCGGGTTCGACTATATTGCCGATGCTGTGATATGTCAGGATCATCAACCCTTTTTCATTAATCCTGCTTCGGCAGAAGCGTTGGTATCCTGTACATGTAGTGATGATACACACTACAATTTTAATAATCTTTTTTAGTAAATATCTTGGTGAGGTAGCAGTCATAAATCAGATTGATTTAAATACATTTATAATGTTATCAATGGAGTTGTCATCAAGATATGGATGAGACGGGAGTGTTATCAGCCTTTCAGCAATATAGAGCGCACCAGGAAATAGTTCGGTCTGCATATCATACCCAAGGTCGTATAGATGGTGAACCGGTTTCAAGTACATTCTTCCTGTGTCAATTCCTCTATCCCATAGCATTGCCTGTACCTTCTCCATTGTGTTTATCTCTTTAAAGACCACCGGTAAATGGTTGAACACAGGAGTACTATTTTCTGCTATTTTTGGTAGTATTAAATGTTTATTATTCTTTAATGCGTTGTAGAGGGTCATTCCTTTTTTTAATCTGATTTCATTCAATACATCAAGTTTTTTCAGCAGGGACATCCCGATTATTGCTTGAAAATCGGAATACTGTTTTGACTCGAAACCGTCGTGTACAGTTGTATGCTTAAATGGAGCAATTAGCTTATAGAATAGACCATAGATCAAAGGTCTTGTTACTAACGAATATGCGGTTAGGATAAGTGGGATCTTTGCTTTAAATGAAAAATCCTGCTTTGGAAGTAAATCTTTCTCCTCTCTTATGATTTTTGCGAGTTTATCAGAATTTGTTACAAGCATACCACCGTTAACAGTAGAAAAATTCTTACCTCTGCATAAGCTAAAGCAACCGGCATCTCCCAGTGTTCCCACTTTTTTGCCGCCTGATATTGCCCCTGGCGCTTGTGCAGCATCCTCCAAAACAAAAAATCCTTTCTCTTTAGCAAGCTTTAGTAATGTATCTATCTTATAAGGAAAACCGAAATGATATATTGGCAAAACACATAGCGTGTTGTCATTAATAACTTCAGGCAAGCGTTCGAAGTCCATTGTGAAGGTATCTAAAGAGCTTTCACACAGTACCGGCTTTAAGCCTGCTTTTCGTATAGGCAGAACCAGTGTCGGAACAGTATAAGCGGGTATAACTACTTCTTGCCTGTTTGAGAATTTTTTGAGTGCCTTGAGAAATATATATATGGAGGTAGTACATTTGTTAAATGAAAAAGCATGGTTTGCTCCCATGTAGTTTGCAAAGCCTTGTTCGAATTCTTCAATATAAGATTTATTTCCAAAATAAGACTTAAAGCCTTTAAGTATTTCAAATATTGATAACGGGACTGCTGTAGTTGGAATCTTTCTTAACAAAACAATAAACCCCCCAATTTTTTTCGTACAGAAAACAAATAATAAACGTGTTCCCGGCAGTGCTTGCTTTTCCCATTTTTACGAAGAGGCATACCTGCCGGAGAGGAACTCCGGGATTATAGACTAACAGCCTGATATATTCAAGCTGTTAAAGCACCCTCTCATTCAAAAGAGATTCTGCTCCGTTCCATACCATATCAGTTGTAATGCTTTCCATGCATTCGTGGGTCGTGCACGTATGTCTCAAACAAGGGCTGCAGGAGACTTTTATGCCTGTAACTAATCGGCTATTAGATATTGAATCATAGGGGCCGTATCTATAAAAATTCTCAGGTCCAAACAGTACCACATATGGCGTGTTTATTGCATCGGCGATATGGAAAGGTCCAGTGTCATTTGAAATAAACAGATGAACACGTTCCAAAAGGGCGCCAAGTTTGCCCAGTGATAGTCCAACTGCTAGAATAGGTTTAATATCCTGAAGAGCCTCATTTATTTCATAAGCAGCATTATCATTGTTGCCGCCGGTAATAATAACCTGGGCCTTATATTTTTGAAATAATTTCCTTCCGATCTCAACAAATCCTTCACTTTTCCACTCCCTGGACGGAACAAATGCCCCGGGTTGAATAGCGACTATCGTTCTATTGTCGTCAATGCCCGAATCCATCAACCATCTATTTATGAACACTCTATCTTCTGTTGAAATATAAAACTCCTGTTTTGTCTGTTCCGTTTCTGCGCCTAAGGTTCTGGCAATTAGCAGTTTTCTGTCAACCTCATGGACTGTTCCAAAGAGCTCATCACTTACTTTAACATCGAGGAAAAAGCCCTTTCCATTAGAATTTCTGCCAACTTTCTTTTTTGCCCCTACGCACTTATAAAATACATATCTGAGCAGAGATGATTTCCATGACTCTATTGCTTCCAGATCGATCATCATGTCAAAACGTTCTTTACGTAAAGCCCATAACAATTTGATGTTCGAAAGTATTTGAGTATAGAAAGGCTGTGATGGCCCTTTACTGAATGCTTCTTGTTTGAAGCAAATGATTCTATTCGCGTAGCGTTTAATGTTTACAGCTTGCGCTGTTCTTGGAACCGTAAGCAACACTATTTCACTGTCAGAAAATTTTTCACGCAACGCTCTTAGTGCTGGTGTTGACATTACTATATCGCCAATCCCACCTGCTTCCATGATTAGAATTTTCTTATTATTATCAGGCATCTTTTCTGCTTATTTCAATTTTTATTCTATTTTTCTACTGGTAAGCGACAAAGTCACTTACCGGTAATCTAAACTATTCTGTCGCTTTTCTCCTGCATTCCTGGCTTCCTTATAGTTGTTTTTTCTTGCAGGTTCAATCATGCGGATTGAACCTGAACGCTTCGGCTTAGGCTACAAGCTTGAACCGGCAATAATATTGTACAGTGGTCTGATTTAGGTCGAAAGTGAATTCTTTTTAGAATGGTAAGTATTTAAAGCGGTGATTTGCCTTTCAACCGCTGCTATGAAATTGTTTATCGTAATCAGCTTCATGCAATTGTGTGTCACACAAACTCCTTTTTTGCATGGACTGCAGTCTAAGTCTTCTCTTAATACGATGTGATTATTTCCACGTGGCCACCAGTGATATGGAATTGTGGGTCCCATTGTTGAAACCGTTGGAATATTTAAGGCCGTTGCTATATGAAGTGGTCCGGAGTTATTACATAGGAGTAGGCTACAGTGACTCAATGTCGACATGAACTCCCTTAAGCTCAGATTTTCAAGGATGACTGGTGTCTTAACCGCACAATCTTTAAATGCAGATACAAGCGGTTTTTCCTCTCTGCCTGCAAAAAGAACCACATTCATGCCGTAGTTGGATATTAGAGAATCGGATAAAGCCGCAAATTCTTTTATAGGCCATCTCTGGCTTTCATAATGTCCGCCAGGGTGTATGCCAATAACTCTATTCTCCGGATTTACACCATTTTTTATCAATATTGTAGACGCATTTTTCTTTTCATCTGTACTCAAGAAAATTTCAGGTTCTCTTTTTTGTGCATCAATACCAATACGTGATAATAAATCCATACTGTAATCTATCATATGTTTTTTTTCGGTAGAAACAGGAAAGAGATTTGGATAGTACCTGATGTTGTAGAAAATTCCTCTGCCGGCAAACTCAAAACCAAGCCTGAATCTGTTTCCAACAAAACGGGTCATAAACGATGTCGTAAGCACATGATCAAGACATGGGTCAATAACAAGATCAAATCCTCTTTCCCGTATTCTCCTGAAAAAGGTTAATTTGCTATTGAAGCTATGGTGCTTGTTCTCTCTGTCATAGACCAGTATGCAATCAATAAACGGATTATTGATTACTATATTTTTGTTTACAGGATTTGTCAGGACGGTAATTTCGGCACCGGGCCAACTCTCTTTTAATGCCCTGAAGATCGGGGTTGTTACTACCATATCTCCAATCCTGTCTAGTCGTATTACTAATATCTTTCTGATACTTAAGCCTGATAAATCATCTTTCGTATATGTTCTTGTAAAAGAACATATACATCCAAGTATAAGATTTCTGAGCGTGAGGTATAAATCTACTATTTTTCTATTTCTTGATTTCATTTTCGTTATATGCCACTAAGTCACAAAGACACAAAAAACTAAATAATTATTCGCTTGATACCGTTTTTAATATACTTGTTATTGAAATTAAAGAGAAAACCTAAACGTTTTCCAGTAAGTTTCAAATGACTCAATATTTGTGCTTCCCAGACTGGATTTACATTATCAACTGCTTTAAGTTCACAGATGATAATGTCCTCAACTAATACATCCAATCTTAAACCTTCATCAAACTTTATACCATCGTAGACAATAGGAACCTCTACTTGTCTTTGATAAGCAAGATTCCTTTTTGTAAGCTCATGGCAAAAACAAACCTCATATATCCTTTCGAGTAAACCAGGGCCTAATTCTTTATGTACACAATATGCCGCATCAACAATTATTGTCGCTATATCTTCTTCCTTTTTGGAAAGTGGGTTGAACATCATATTATTGTTTTGTGTCTTAGTGCCTTAGTGGCAGACTTGAATTTTATACAACTCTGGTTTCTAACAACTCTAAATAAACATCCTCTGTCTCTTTTATATTCCTTTCAATCGTAAACATCTCCTCAACTCTTTCTCTTCCTGCCTTTCCATACTGCTCCGAAAGGGATTTATTATGTAACAGTTTCATGATTGATTTTGCCATGTCTGAAGAGTTTCCAGGTTTAACTAACAGACCTGTAATACCATCCTGTACAATTTCCGGTGTGCCTCCTGCATTAGTCGCGACGAGGGGTTTTTGCATTGCCATAGCCTCAAACAATACCCTGCTGCAGGCATCTATTCCTGACGGTAAGACGACTACATCCATACTTGCGAGAAGTTGTGGTATGTCGCGTCTGAATCCGGTAAAGATAGTCTCCTTATCAATTCCTTTCTCAACTGACATCTCATAGAGCGATTTTTCAAGTGAAAGGTCGTTAGCTGCTCCGCCAACAACAAGAAAACGTGCATTTTTTAGATCCTGTAAAATAATCTTCGCGCTCTCCAGGAAATACTCAATGCCTTTTTCCGGATCGATACGTCCGACAGTTCCTATTACGAGTTCGTCTTCTCCGATGTTGAACTCTTTCCTGATTACCCTACCGTTTGATTCGGGATTAAATCCCCTTAAATCTACGCCATTTATAATTGTCCTGATTTTAGTATCAGTTTTTGCGCCTTTTGTGAATCTGTTTCTGACAGCGTCGGAATTACAGATAATTTTGTCAGGCAGGAAAGAAAAAATATTGTCACTATCAAATCTGCCTTGTTCGAGACATCTCTCATGCCATACTATGGGAATGTTTTTTATCTTTGCTGCAATTGCACCAAACAAATTGGAGCGGGGCTGGTTTGAGTGGAGCAGATCTATCTGCCTTTTTTTTATGATATCGACGAGGCCCCTGATGGTGTTACAAATTCGTACAGGATTGGGCCATTTAATACTGGGGAATTGAACAAAGTCCGGAAGGATTTCTATTTTTCTCAGTTCGTCTATAAAAGGCCCTTCTTTGGAGCAGACAAAGTGTGGTATAAAAAGTTTCTTATCTACTCTCTTCACCAGATTTAATAAACTTATCTCTGCCCCTCCCATTATGGATTCGTTGTGAAGGTAGAGGATATTAAACTTTTTACCATCATTAATCATGTGGATTTCCTTAATTGAATCCGTAGTCTATACAACACATAAAAGATGTCAAGGTAGATTTTGATTGTTTCCCCCTTTATAATGTAGTACTTCTGATTTTGGAGTGCAGTGACCACCTGTCCCAGTCCGTACCGGCACGGGCGGGAGTTGGCTTCTGCCTGCGTATTTATGCCGAAGGCGCTAATTAAATAAAGCCCACGAAACACTCGTCCCTCCAGCTTGTCCGACAGGTCTTTTGGCGGAAATAATTGTCGGGTTGGCGAACGGTCTAGCCGGGCGGGCACGAAAAGCCTCAAAAAAAACTTGACAGGAAACCAATAAGGTTGCATACTGGTTGTTAAATAAAAGGAGTAGACACTTATCATCGGAGGGGGATATTATGCAGGCAATAACCGTAAAGAATATACCTGATGATATACATAAGCTGTTAAAGGATATCGCGAAGCTCAACCATAGAAGCCTAAATAACGAAATAATTTATTGTTTAGAGAAATATTCAAAAATTTCAAAAACTGAATCTGTTTCTTCTATGCTTAAAAAGGCACAAATCACCCGCTCTAATATAAAACATCATTTTTCAGATTCAGAAATCCAATGTGCCAAGAATGAGGGAAGAAAATGAATATTCAATGCCGAAGAACAACTAGTAAATTCGGAATATTCTGTAAACTCTTTAAAAATTATGGAAAAAGTTAAATCATCTAAATGTACCGCCTATGACTGTGAATATGTAGCTTTAGCCGATGTCCTCAATTGTCATTTAGTTACTAATGACAAAAAAATATTAAGAAGTTTTCCTTCCATTGCAACTGATTTGAAATGCGTTGTATAACGACCTGAATCCGACCAAATCTACATTTCAGACGCCCCCCACTTTTTTTTACATGATATTTGTAATTGCGGTATAGATACCGAAAATCATGTTTGCAACTTCGGCCTGCCTACAAACTTGAGCCATAGATGCCTGATAAGACTCTTTACTACGCGAATGAAATCAAAACCTATTGGTGACAGTTCCGGAAAGA
>JAIQZR010000054.1 GCA_021777035.1 Candidatus Scalindua sp.
TTCACATATACCTCTAATAATAAATGGGTCAATTAATAATAGAGGGCGCAATTCGTTGAATATAAGGGGGTTGTGCAAAAAAGGACATGAATATAACGCTAAATATTAGGGGGTTAATTTACCATGAAAATGTGTGATCAATAAGAGTTTGACGAGATGTAAGGATGATCAAATACGATTAAAGAGTAAGCTTAATCATGGGGAAGCAAGAAAAACTTTTAATACAAATACTGAAGGGCCAATCGGAAGCTAATATTAATTTCCAAGATTTAGTTGGGTTAATGCAAAGATTTGGTTTCGACAAAAGGATAAGTGGAGGTCATCATATCTTTAGGAAAGAAGGGGTATTAGAAAAGATCAATTTGCGAAAAGAAGATAACAAGGCCAAGCCTTATCAAGTTCGGCAAGTTAGAAATATTATTTTAAAATATAAGTTAGGAGTTAAGTCTAATGGATAAGTATGAAGTCATTATTTACTGGAGTAAGGAAGATAACGCTTTTATTGCGGAAGCGCCAGAATTGCCTGGGTGTGTTGCCCACGGAGAGACACACTCAAAAGCCTTGACGAACCTGAAATCGGCAATGAAACTCTGGATAAGAACGGCCAAAGAATTTGGAGACCCTGTCCCGGAACCCAAAGGCCATAGGCTTGCATTTGCATAAATATTTTATAAGACATTAGGAAAGGACAAGCAAGTCCGACTTTACCGCACCAATTAATTTCCGTAGTTTAAGTGTCGGATATAATTAATCCTCACAAGACTGTCCGAACGACAAGCCGTCCGCCCGCGCCGGAACAGACTGGGACAGATCATTCAAAATGGTTCAAGTCTTTTCACGCAATTATCACTTTTATATTTTTACATAGCTGTTCCGCCAAGTGAGTTACCTATGCCATATTACGACGAAGATAGTTGGAAGAAAAAAATAGACCCAGCCTTTGATGATTTCATTTAAGTACACTTTATACGTCAATTGGCTGACTTTATCAGCCGTCATTGGTCATTAGACTGCGTTGTCAATAGGTCAATTAGGATAGTTATTGATACTAACATCTGGGTATCATCATTATTGATGCAATATAAAATATCAGTCGTTTCAATAGCCCAATTCATAAATCATATAAACGAAACAGATAAACTGTATTGATTTTTATTCATCCCATTCTTCACTTAAATCGTTCCAATCTGGGTTGTGTTCGTTTATTATATTTATCTCCCAATCCCTGTGCCAGTTTTTTAGCTGTTTCTCTCTGGTTAATGCGCTCTTCACATCATTAAAGGAATCTAATTTATCTCATTCCATAAGCCTTCAAGTTTTTTCATGTTTTCTTCGAGTTTCCCTGATGTGTTTGATAGTGTAGCAAGTTCGTTTTGGATAAATTCTGCGCTGTCCCTGCGTATATCTTTTCCCTTTTTCATGGCCTGTTCTATGTTCTCAATAAGTTCATTTCCCAGATTACTGATCTCTTTAGAGTATTGATTAAATGTGCTGCCTATCCTGGTTGCAAGCGAAGAGCGTGTTCTTCCGGAATTTCTGCCTACTTCAGAGGCTGCCAGATCGATCATCTCCTTCAGGATCATTTTTCTACTGATAGATTTAGGCATGAAGGTTCTCAGTATGGATTTAACCTCTTCTTCGGTCATAGACATGCTCTCCTGAACCATATAGTAAAATCTTTTATCTTCTGCCAGATCAATAGAGAATTCAGATTGTTGCATTGGTACTTCAAAGAGTTGCTCGGCAGCAGTTTTAAACTCTTGTATGATATCGTTGGAACGTTTCGTAAAACGATTAAAGGTATCCTGGATACTTTCAGATATCACGAGTTCAACATCTCCTTTGAAAACATCAAATCCTTTAACGATCTCCGCCTTGATAACTTTTTGCATATCTTCCCTTAAGGCGGTTGGGTTGGCGTCATGATTACTTTCATAATAACTCTGCATTGAATTCCTTATCCTGGCAGTTTCAGTCTCTTCAAAAACCTTTAACATCTCCTCTGTTTTTTTGTTTAATTTAATAGTCTCTCCCTTGATCAAATAAGCAATGTCTTCTTTGTCCTTCTTGAGATTAGTATTGAGTGTGTGAAAGGTGTTTATCTTGTTTTCCAACTCCTCTTCGGAATCGGTCAGTGTTTTGGTTTCAATAGCTATCTGAGACACTGTTTGAAGCGTGATTCGCTTTAGTTTGGAGATTGCAGTCTTTAAGACTACTCTGCCTTTTTCTGATGAGAGAAACGTCCCTATAGCATCCTCCAGGTCTGAAAGGCCGCTTTGTACAAGCAACTCTTCGTCTTTAGACGTTTTCGCCTCAAGCGCTTTTCTGGCAGAGATTGGCCATATTTCCTGAACAGTAAATCCCATCTCTGTAAGCACATTATTGTTATAGGCAGACATTTCCGCAATCTCTTTTGGGATCAAATTATCAACTTTATTCAAAACAAAGAATATCTTCTGTGTAGAGCTTTTAATTGTTTCAAGCAGCTCTTTTTCTACCTGTGAAATGGGAACATCTGCGCTCATGAGAAAAATTGCCGCGTCCAGATGATCCAGGAATTCGTAGGTAGTCTCTGTATTATGGAGGAATGTAGAACCGATACCCGGCGTGTCTACAAGCTGCATTCCTTTTTCAAGGAGTGGAATCGGGTATTCAATACACGCGCATTTAACCCCGCGTCTGTTTTCCGGATTACCACTTTCTGTGACATAATCATGGATTTCCTCTATCAGGACATCTTGTTCAGTACCATCATTCATGAAAATAGTACACTTGACTTCACTGCCGAATTTGAGGATAGTTACAATGGATGTCAACGGCACTACGGAAGAAGGGAGGATTGCATTTCCGACCAGACTGTTGATAAGCGTGGTCTTTCCTCTTTTAAACTGTCCCAGCACTACGAGGTTAAAATGGTTTGATATCAACTGTTCTCTGACTGCGAGTAAACGTTCATTACCTGTTTCGCTGTCTTCACTCAACAGACTGTTTGTGTCTGCAATGATATCCAGGATAGTTGTTTTATGGTTTATAAAAGTTTCTAACATGTCAAAAAAATCTTCTAATAAAAAAACTCCTATCGAAGTATTAAGGGTCTGTGAAAAAATGACTTTACATTCTCGCATCCCATTTCAAAGCCATCTTTGTCCGATCTTCATTCGCCGAATCCTCAACGCAGCTTTGGCTGGGCTTCCGGTTCGGTTCATTCAGATCGACAAAATCTGACCTAAACCTGAGCGTGATAAATTGTAAAGTTATTTTTTCTCAGACCCTAACCTCCAACAGGAATTGTCATTCTTAAGTAAAATTTATTGCCATAACTAATAATTTTCTGAAAATAGTAGTAACTATACTTTCCGTTGTCAAGCGGTAATATGGAGTACATCATCCCCGTCCGAACGGCCTGGCCGGGCGGGCGTGATGATGCGTTTTAAAGCAGTGACATGGTCACAGCACTCCAAAAAAAATCGAAACCATCTATTCCTAAGTACTCCTCGGCCAGTACATAATTATAAACACACCGACCAGACAAATTATGCCGCCTATAATATCATATTTATCAGGATTTACTTTGTCTATCTTCCATCCCCACAAGATGGACATGACAACAAATACACCTCCATATGCGGCGTAGACCCTGCCAAAGTGAGCGGGTTGAAGTGTCGGGATAATTCCGTAGAGTACCAGGATTATTCCACCCAATAGACCGACTAAGAGACCTTTGCCTTCTCGAAGCCAGAGCCATACAAGATATCCACCGCCAATCTCGCATAATCCTGCCAGTACAAATATGATGATTGATTTAGTAATTAACATGAGAAGTAGATTATAAGATTATCTTTAATAGTTTGATACCTTAATATCATCCATTGATCCCGTTATGAGAAAAACTATGCGCTCGCATATGTTGGTTACACGGTCAGCGATTCTTTCAAGGTTATGGGCTGCCCATAGCAGATAAGTGCCCCTTGTAATTATCGTAGGATCCTCAATCATAAATGAGAGGAGCTCTCTGTAAACCTGATCGTAAAGATCATCAACCTTATCGTCTTCTTCGCAGATTGCTTTTGCTGTTTCGGCATCCCTGTTTATAAATGCTTCAATGCTTCTCGTAAGCATGTCAGAAGCCTTCTCGGCCATCCTAGGGATATCAACTAACGGTTTTATAAGAGGGTTGTCTCCGTGCATGATTGCGATCCTGGCAATACCTTCGGCATGATCTCCCATTCGTTCCAGATCCGTAGAGATACTAAGCACGGCAATCAATTCCCGCAAATCAGTTGCGACCGGCTGCTGAGTTGCAAGCAGGCTAATACATTGCTCCTCAATATCCCATCGTTTTCTGTTTATAAGTCGATCATCTTTAATCACTTTTTCCGCCTTTATGACATTAAGGTTTTTTAAGGCATCAACAGAACGGTCTAGCGCGACATTGACCATTTCTCCCTGGCAAATTATCTCTTTTTCGAGTGCCTTCATGTTTTCTCTGAAAGTCTTTCTTCCCATAATTTTCCCCCATTTTTTTGTTGTAGGGTGGGCATTGCCCACCTTTTCGTTTCCTATTCCAGAATATTTATGGTGGGCAATGCCCACCCTACTTGAGTATTTTCAAAGTTTGCCAACGATGCTAACTTAGCCAAAATTACCGCTAATATAATCTTCAGTAAGTTTTTCTTTTGGATTCGTAAATAACGTTTTAGTGTCTCCATATTCAATGAGTTCTCCCATATAGAGAAAGCCGGTAATATCAGAGGCCCTTGCTGCCTGCTGCATATTATGTGTAACAATGATGACTGTGTACCGCTTTTTTAGTTTCATCATCAATTCTTCTATTTTGAAGGTGCTGGAAGGATCGAGGGCAGAACACGGTTCGTCCATCAGAATTATTTCCGGTTCAATTGCAAGTGCCCTGGCAATGCATAGTCTCTGCTGCTGACCGCCTGATAATTCCATAGCAGGCGTGTGTAGACGATCTTCAACCTCTTTAAATAAGCCGCAATCTTTCAGTGTTGTTTCTACTGTCTCTGCTATATTCCTTTTATCTTTTATACCATTAATCCGTAAACCGTAAGCGACATTATCAAAGATAGATTTTGGGAATGGATTTGGTTTCTGGAATACCATCCCAATCTTTCTCCTGATCTCTGTTACATCGGTATCAGAGGCATAAATGTTTTTATTATGGAAAAGAATTTCTCCTTCTACTCTTGATTCAGGTATGAGCTCGTTCATCCTGTTTATACACCTTAAGAGAGATGATTTTCCACACCCAGACGGGCCAATAATAGCCGTTATCTTTTTTTCTTCTATTTCCTGATTGATGTTTTTCAAAACCTGCTTTGTGCCATACATTAAACTCAAGTTTTTTATTATAATATTATTCATATGTTTTTATAAAGATCTAAAAATACCATGTTATTCACACTCGACTCTGCTCAGTGTGACGCTGTACGAGACACCTGCGTGACGTCATCCTCCACCTAACGGATTTGCGGACAGGTGAGCGGAGTCGAAGGATAGTTATTATCGTTTTTCAATAATCTACAGTGCAGATGATACATATTTCTTTCTCAGCTTATTTCTTACAATTATTGCAACCAGGTTTAGCGCCAGTACGGTAAGAAGTAGTATAAGCGTTGTGGTGTAAACCATTGGTAGCGCAGCCTCTACGTTAGGAGATTGAAATCCTACGTCGTATATATGAAACCCGAGATGCATGAACTTTCTTTCCAGATGGATAAATGGAGAATAACTGTCAAGAGGGAGAGACGGCGCCAGTTTTACAACACCTGTTATCATCAGTGGCGCTACTTCTCCCGCAGCTCTTGCCATAGCCAGTATCATGCCGGTAAGGATACCGGGTGTTGCCTGAGGAAGGGTTACTCTCCATAGCGTTTCAAACTTTGTGGCGCCTAGACCATAAGAAGCTTCTTTTAAAGATTTTGGAACGGAAGATATTCCTTCCTCAGTGGCAACGACTACAACAGGTACAGTCATAAGTGCCAGAGTAAGTGATGCCCATAGAATACCGCCTGTTCCGAAAGTAGGAGTTGGCAACGATTCGCTGAAGAACATTTTGTCGATACCTCCACCGATAAAGTATATGAAAAATCCCAGCCCGAATACTCCGAATACTATTGATGGGACACCAGCCAGATTATTTACCGAGATCCTGACAATCCTTGAGAAGATATTATCACTGGTATATTCCCTCAGGAAAACTGCTGTTATTACACCAAGCGGAGTAACCGCGAGACTCATTATAAGTACCATTATAACAGTCCCAAAGATTGCGGGGAAAACACCTCCTTCTGTATTTGCTTCTCTCGGTTCCGCTGATACAAACTCCCAGAACTTTTGGACATAGAAACAGGATTTTGCATAAACACCCATTTGGTTTGGATCATATATTCGGATAATCTGAAATATCGGCAATGACTCTTCTCTTCTATCAGCCAATTGTATTACCACTTCTTTCCCTTTTGCTGAAGTATAAAGATCTGTAAGTGTGTCTACCTTTTCTGTATATAACGTTTCAAGCTCTTCTACTTTTGACTTTATAGCGCCAATTTTCCTCAGAATACTATCTGATTGTGGCTCTCTTTCCAGACTCTTCAGCGAGAGTCTATGCTTTTCCATCTTATGGTTTATTTTGCCTATCTCTTTCTTTTCAATGTGTCTGATTCTTTTATATAGAGATTTACTTTCCTTTAAAAGAGGTTTGAGATCAGTCAGACTTAGGGGGACAATACTGCTGTCGTGTTTCATCCCCCTCAGAAAGCCATACATATTGCCCCACTCACGTCTTTCGATAGTCAATGCTGTTGGAGGGAAATCCCGAGAAAGGACACTTGAATTGTCAAACCATCTGAAGTCCATACCATAAATATCTCTATTTCCAATCTTCAATTTAGTCCGATAAGCATCTTTGAGATTTGGTATGGGTTCCACCTTGGCTACCTCTCCAATGACAGTACTGTTGTCATTCAACACAAGACTGGTGATATTGTGCGGCCAGAATATTCCAAGACCTTTTATCATGATAAGTGTAACCAGCCCAAAGATCATCAAAAGACTAATGGTTAGAGTTCCGCCTGATAGCCATATATATGGTTTGCCTGTTTTAAATATTTTTTTCATAGAAATTTATAAATGGCTATATTTCTTTTTCATTTTCTGCCTTATAAGTTCGGCAATGGTATTTACGATAAAAGTTGTTATAAAGAGGAGCAGGGCTGCAAGGAACAGCACTCGGTAAAGTGTTCCTCCTAAAGGGGCCTCCGGTATTTCTACCGCAATATTCGCTGCAAGCGCTCTGAAACCATTAAAAAGGTTCCAGTCCATAATAGGAGTATTGCCGGTTGCCATGAGAACAATCATCGTCTCACCTACTGCTCTTCCAAAACCAAGCATAACGGCAGAGAAAATTGCCGGACTCGCGATAGGAAGGACAATTCTTACGGCTGTCTGCCACGGAACGGCTCCCAGCGCAAGAGATGCTGATGTGAGGTTATTGGGGACATTGCTCATTGCATCTTCGGATATCGTAAAGATAATCGGTAATACGGCAAATCCCATTGCAAACCCTACAACAACGGCATTTCTCTGGTCGTACTGCAGACCCAGAACATCCAGAAACCATTGTCGGTAATCGCCATTGAAAAGGAATGACTCTAATGGCCCTCCAAGATATATAGACGCTAAAATGGCTGAGATAAAAAACGGGATGAGGAAAATGGCTTCTGTCCCATTACGGTACTTACCTTTTATATAATCGGGAAGGCATTTCCATATACAAAATGCTCCAACAATAAAGAGTAAAAGAAGAAATGGCATTATTATAATTGCCGGAAATATCTTCTCCATCAGGGGTGCAAGCCAGAGACCGGCAAGAAATCCAAGGATAACACTTGGGAGCGCTGCCATAAATTCGATTGAAGGTTTTATAATTTTCTTTAAGGAGTTATGGAGGAATTGAGATGTATATAATGCCGAAAGTATTCCAATCGGTATCGCAATAATCAAGGCATAGATAGTGCCCTTAATAGTGCCGAAGATCAGAGGTACAAGTCCAAACTTCGGTTCAAAATCATCAGTTCCTCCTGTAGACTGCCAGGAGTGCTCAGGTTTTTCATATCCCTCATACCACACTTTCCCAAAGAGGGTTTTAAGAGTCGTCTCAGGGTGAGGATTTGAAATCTTCCAGTGTGTCAGATGGCCTGCGGTATCGGCCACGAGGATTCCATTTGCTTTTGGTGAATAAGCGATGGCAGTCGGTGTTGCCTTCGATCTCAGGTTTAAGAGAGTCTGTTCTGACGTGGAGTGTTTCAGGTGGACTGTTCCGTCTGATGCAACAGTTACAAAGCACTTGTTTCTCGTGGATGAAGTTATAGATATTATGTCTGATCGGTGTGGTTTAACGCTATGCACATTTTTTAGTGACCATCCTGACGATGCGGTATCATCTCTTACACACATCCATGTGTTTACGCCACCTTTCCGGTCTCCTGCTATAAGAGAGACATCTCCCAGCAAAAACCCCAGTGATGTTATCGATTCATCAGACACCTTTACCTTTTCTTCCAGGAAGGGATTCTCTCTGTCTCTAGCGTTTATATGGAGCACCTCTCCATGTTCAGTTCCAACATAGAGGTTCTCCATAAAGTAATCAATTGCCAGTGATGTTACCGGTAATTCTTTTCTCTGTTCTTTTAATTCATCAGATTTTGTCTGCTCCAGTAGGGCGGTAATATCCGTTACTATTTCACTTCTTTTCTCTCCACCAAAAAGATTTTCTTCTATCTCTGTTGATTTCAGGATAAGCTTACCATCTTCCGTATAAAAAACGGTAGCAGTTGTTTCCTCATCACTCTTTGAGGTAATATATTGTATCCATTTGCCTTCTTCACCGGCAAAGCTAACTTCTTCATCAGAGACTTCAGGGGTAATAACTCTTACATCATCTTCATAGGATACGGAGAAATTAATATTTATCGTCAAGATTCTGCCATCTTTTGTTCCAATAATAATGCGGCCTTTGTCTTCACATACCGCAGTGATTACCGTATCTCCGATTCCTTTAATACCATGCGTCTTTATCACTTTACCGTCTGAAAGAGAGATAAAATCAATATTACCATCGTCATAGACTGCGTAGGCAATCTCCTGATATTCATCGAGACCGACCGAAACTGCCTTTCCACTCAATGAACAGGTATTTTTCCCCAATACCCTGGCACCCCTTACGAGAGGGAAAACCTCCAGGAAGATAAATACAAATAGAGCAAGGATAACAAGTATAACAGCCGCACCACCGAAGGTAATACTCCAGTGGGCGGCTCTGTCAACAACTCTTCTTTTATTTAAGGTTTTCATAATTATAAACTACTTTATTTTTCCCAGTTCCTCTTCAATAACTGAAGCAGGTAATGGTATATAACCGTCTTTTATAACGACTCCCTGTCCTTCCTTGCTTAAAATGTATTTCACAAACTCCAATATCAGAGGGTCAAGCGGCTTGCCCGGCTTTTTATTAATATAGACGTAGAGAAACCTTGCCAATGGATATGAACCATCTAAAACGTTTTCTATTACTGCCTCTTTATATGAGTTGCCTTTCTTAACAAGAGGTACTGCGCGTACACCGGAGGTTTTGTACCCGATACCACTGTATCCTATTCCGAACCTGTCCTCGGTTACTCCCTGCACAACAGATGCTGAACCGGGCTGTTCTTTGACGGTGTTCTTGTAATCTCCTTTAAAAAGCGCCTTTTTCTTGAAGTAGCCATATGTTCCGGATGCGGAATTACGTCCATAAAGGCTTATGGGCCTGTTTCCCCATTCTCCTGCTAATCCTACCTTTCCCCACGTTGTAATATCCTCTCTGTACCCGCTTTTTCTGGTTTTTGAGAAGATGGCATCCACCTGAGAAAAATTCAGACCTTTTATAGGATTGTCCTTGTTTACGTATACCGCCAGCGCGTCAAGAGAGGTCCTTATCTGTGTCGGCTTGTAACCGTATCTCCTCTCAAAATCATCCATTTCAGTTGGTTTCATTGCTCTGCTCATTGGACCTATCTGAGCAGTACCCAGGATAATGGCAGGTGGGGCTGTTGAAGAGCCTTTACCTTCTATCTGGACCTTTACATTAGGGTATAAGCGGTTAAACCCTTCAGCCCAGAATGTCATCAGGTTATTCATAGTATCAGAACCTATACTGTTCAGGTTTCCGGAAACACCACCAACCTTGGTATAAGGTTTAATAGCGGAATCAACTTCTACCGCCTGTCCGTTAGTGGTTATACCTGTCATACACAAGCTGAAGAAAATCACTGCAAGAATTAATCTGTTCATCATAACTATTGTACCTCCTTAGCGTTAAAATTATTTTCCCCTGATATTCCGTTTCTCATATTTTGTCACCGCTTCATCAGCATCAAAGATTACTGTTTCACCATTCGGTCCATATCCTATCTTGATAATACATTTACCCGTTTCACCTGTGTTCTTAAAGCTGTCCATTCGCTCATGCGAAGTAAAAACATAAACTCTGCCATCTTTTCTCGTTTCACTATAATCACCCTGGTAATTATCTTTTTTCCCGGATGTAGAGGTAAATACTTTTTTATGGCGTATTTCATACTCCTTAATGGCATCACGCGAATCAAACATAACCGTCTTACCGTCTGCTCCATATCCTATCTTCGCGATGAAATCCTTTCCCATCTCACCGGATTTGTCAAAACCTGCCTTGCGTTCTGGAGAGGTGAATACATATATCCTTCCATCTTTTTCAAACTCCTTATAAGCCTGAATTTTAAGATCGTCAAGTGCCTGCTTTATCTGGTTAGAATCATAATTATAGACCGCATTATCGGAATCAAAGACGACGGTTTCACCATTCGGCCCGTATCCTATCTTGATAATGCCCTTGCCCAGTTCACCTGATTTCTTAAAATCATCCATTCTGGTGAGCGAACTGAATACATATACTCTGCCGTCTTTCCTGATCTCTTGATATGTTGTTTTGCCTTTTGATTCACTATAGGCATTTGTACAGATAAAAGCACAAATTAACAGACTAAAACAACACATTGTTATGAGAGAATTAAGAGGCTTTCTCGTCAATGTTACCATTCTTTTTATTCCTCCTTCAAAGTTTTGATATTAATACGAAAATATCAGCAGCTACATTACTTAATTCTTAGAAATTATTAACACTGCCTTTATGAAAGAACCTGCCAGGCAGGCCGGAAAGAGACTTGGGAGACCGTCTCTTATTATATGTGCTTATTCTGTTGTTGTATTAATGAACGCCATTTTCCTGGGGAGGATTTTGACTAAATATAATACTTTTAAGTTAATTAACAGAACTACAAACCGACCTGCCCTGATATTCAATCATATGCTTAAACTATAACAGCCCTAAAATGCCAACTGGTACTGCAGGCGGTAAGTGTTGTCTATATCATCTGATCGGCTAACTGAATTTGGCAGTTCATTGTCCTGACGGATCCAGTTAAACTGCAGCTTATTGTCGTGAGTCCCGTTAATGAACCAGTTCACACCTAAAGAGATCTCTCTTACAGCGTCTTCATCTCTTTCATCATCAAAGTCTACGAGCGAATACCGGCCTGCTAACTCAACCTTCTTTGGCATAATGAAATATCCTCCCTGTACAAAGAAGCCCCTGTCAATGATGACACCAGAACCAACGGAGTCAATATTGTTGGCGCGGATATCATCAAACTTCCTCCAGTATGCCTCTGCGCTGGTTGAGAAACCCCTGTATTTAAGACCATATTCGGCAACAACGCTGGTCCGGTTTACTTCCTTAAGTGTAACACCGGTACCAACGGGGGGATCCAGATCAATCGTAGTACTACTAAACCTTTCTCTATCCGCGGCGCCGTCATATGCTATGGCGGCTGACAGGTGGGCAATTGGTTTTTCTGAAAAATTGATGTCGCTCTCAACCTCTCCTATACCCTTTCCATACGCGCCAAACGGGTTCCAGGAGACCCTTGCTATGTAGAGCATTTCGTTGTTGCCGTTCGAGCTCTGGTTCCTGGCGTTACCGTTAAACATTCCTGTGTAATACTCAAACTTTTTATTAAACAGCTTGCCGTGCAGCATTACACCGATCTGCCGATCCATGGTAAACTCATCCTGTGAGCTGGCGCGGTCTATCATCTGCTGGTTCTGAGAAGAAACCACACGCTGTCTGTTCCAAGGAACCTTCCACTGTCCGAATTGGATAGATGCGGCAGGGTTCTTGTTCCATGATGCCCAGAAGTCGTACAGCTCTACGGCCTTGCTCTTGTCCACGGTGCCTGTAGAGGCGAGTGCCAGCTCTATCTTATATTTAAAGTATTTGTACGCATAACCGGAAAATTTTACACGTGCCCGGCGTATCCTGAATGAACTGTCATCCTGTTGTTCATCAGAGTCATGTATATTGTCTCTATCCTCATAGCTATATCGAAACTGGATCCTTCCGTTTATCTTCATGGTGAAGTTTTTGTCCTGTGTCTCAAAGAAAAATCCCTTCTTGTAGCCTAACTTTGGACGCTTCATAATCTCTGCCCACATCCCCTTGCCTTCACCCTTTTGTAAATATTCGTCAACCCTCTTCCCAATTACTTCGTCATCTATAGGAACTACATATGATTTAGAAATATCCTCCTGCATCTCTATCTTGCCCTTCAGGTTGTTAATCATTCCCTGCTGCTTCTGCATCATCTCTTCCATCTTCTTCAATTGCCATTGTAAATCATCTCTTTCTTGAGCAGTTACATCCTTTATCGGCTCAAATAATAGACTCATGGTCAAAATAGCAATTACCATAAAACACGTTGTCAGAAATATTCTCACGTTTGCTCTCCTTTTCTCTGATATTTCTGCCAGTTGACTGGACAGTATATAGGTATTAAAAGTTTTTTTACTCCTTCGGTTATCCGATCGGTAGTGTTACATTTGTCTGCCAATACATCCTTTCAGTTCTATTGATTGAAGTAGTATTTATAGAAAATATAAATAACTATTAAATAGTGTCTATTTTGACTTTTGATCATTAAATCTGAACTTTTCAGTCTTATCGATTTGTACAACTCTGCCATCCTGTACTGTTATTTGAATGTAACCGTATTTAATACCTTTTATTAATTCTGCCATTATCGGGATGGTTTGTCGTACGCTTTCCTCGTAAGAAATTTTCTTAATATTTTTGGTCGATTCCATTGTCATCCTCAATTTCTGAAGTATTCAATAAGGTCAGACTTTGCTACTGGAGTGGATAATACTTATGTAATGTTAACTAAGTATAAGGAAAGTGTTAATTTTTGGTTAATTTTATAAATTAATTAATTATTGGCTTAAGGCATCATGAGGGCAGATGTTACGCTAATATTTTTAAATAAAAAACTCAATTTAAGTATTAATATGAACGGTAAATGGTTCACTTTCATGCCGATAATAGGAGCATATAATGGTTAGTGGAGTTGGTATTATTGTCCATTAATGTTGTTAATTGCTACTTCCTGTCGTTGGAATACTTCAATGGGTAACTCTATGAGGAATGTTGCCCCGTTACATACTGAGTTGTCCAGTCTGATCCTACCGCCGTGCTGCGTAACAAATAAATGAGCATTGTATAAACCAAGACCATCGCCTTTCTTTGTCCTTTCCGAACACATTTCTGTGTGACCGAAACGCTTGAAACTTTTGTCCTGCATCTCCACCGGTATGCCGGGGCCAGTATCTGTAACCTTGAGCAGTACAGTTTCGTCAAACGCCTCCGCACTTATCACTACACGCCCGCCTGATGGAGTGAATTTGAGCGCGTTGGACACCAGGTTGTTAAGCACGTGGTAACGCAATCTCTTCATGTCCCATTTTACAATCGGTAATTCAGATATAACTAAGACGGACAGATCAATTCCTTTTGCCTTTGCTTCACAGCCAAAGGTTTTTTCTATTCCGACAAGCTCTTTTGCAAGATCTTCTATTACTTCGAATTCAACGATCTCTTTTCCCGCTTCCATCTTGGCCATGGTTAGTATGTCTTCTATCAGCCCGAACATATCTTCTCCCGAGTCGACGATAATCTTGAGCATATCAAGCCATCTTTGATTTTCATTGGTAGCTTCTATTTCTTTCAGCAGGATCCTGGAAAAACCAAGAAGTGCTACCATCGGAGATTTGAGATCATGGCTGATTGTAGAGAGTATCCTGTTATGTTTTTCTATGATTTCTTTTTCATTGTCAGCTATAGTGGCGTTCATTTAATTATCTCTCATATTATTTTATTTTAACTGTGGCAAAATATTTCTAACCGATTTTTGTCTTGATCTCTTCTATTAATCTTTCTTTTGTGATCTTCTTACTCAAAAAAATAAGGTTTGAATCCATCTTCAGTAAGTTTTTATAATCACGCCTGGAAGAATTAGACAGAATAATAATTGGAATATCAGCAAATTCCGGTATTCCTTTTACATACAGAAAGAATGTATCTCCGGTTACCATATCCAGCAGCATATCGAGAATGATAAGATCAGGCAGCTTTTCGTCCAGTCTCTGAAATGCGTCATCTCCATCATATGCGTGTATAATTTCATAGTCACTATCCTCAAGCATCAGTGTATACAGATCGTGATAACGTTGCTCATCTTCTACTATCATTATGTTTTTTCTCATCATTAAGGTCTCCTTACTTTTTTCCTTAGCAATTATCATAAAAAAGTATTTGTTGTATTTTTAAAAATGTACAATTTTTGTCTATTGAACACAATAATTGTTAATTAAGAATAAAGGTTTCGTTAATTTTTGGTTAATTATTAGTGGGTTATCATTCAACAAATATAGTTTGAATAGGGATTATCATTTAAACTCTTTGTGGATTTGGGTATTTTTGATCACATTTTCTGATTGTTTCTATGCACATTCCAAAAAATATTGTTTAAAATTTCAACAATTTGTTTCAGGCTACAGCAAAATTATCTCCTCTATTTTGGGCGAAAACAAACTTTCTGCACTTTTTCTCGCATAATTAAACAAATCAATCGTAAATTATCGAAAAAAGTAAACTTTTCTAAGGAAATAAATGAATATTGTCATTGTTTGCAAAACTGGCATATCCTTCGCTCTTACTTTTCTAGGTTGTAACCAGCACGATATTTAGTGAAAAAGAAGATAAAAATACATGAATAATATGCAACGCAGGTTTAAAAATACTCTGGTTCTTGCCACGTTTTTTGTGTTATTGTTTACACATGTCCTGGCTCAAAACGTATTCGCTGATGATGACCTTACGAGTTTGAGCCTTGAAGATTTGGTGAACGTTAATATCACGTCGGTATCCAAAAGACCGCAAAAACTAATAGATGCTGCTTTTGCAATCTATGTGATAACTCAGGAGGATATTCGGCGCTCAGGTGCAACTAATATTCCTGATGCACTGCGCAGAGTACCGGGTATACAAGTTGCACATATTAACGCGAATACATGGGCTATAACTTCGCGCGGACTTAATAGCTTTTTATCCAATAAGTTATTGGTCCTTATTGATGGTCGCTCTGTGTATACGCCACTATTCTCCGGAGTATACTGGGACGTTCAGGATACTCTACTTACAAGAACTATTAGTGATGACTCAGAGTTTGCCGGTTATAATGTACTGACAAGATGGAAGCATACATTTTCTGAATCCTCTAATCTTGAACTCCAACTATATTACGACCGAACAGAAAGAGAATCAATTACGCTGAGAGAAGATAGAGATACTTATGACATTGATTTTCAGCATAGGTTTAAGTTTGGTAAGCGACAGGACATGATGTGGGGGCTTGGGTATCGCCTTACCCATGACAACATCAGAAACTCATTTATTTTTTCCTTCAATCCTGAAAGTCGTGACATGCCTCTCTATAGCGGCTTTGTTCATGATGAAATTACACTGCTTGAAGATAAACTACGGCTAACTGTTGGTTCAAAATTATCATACAATGCGTTTACCGGTTTAGAGATCCAACCAAACGCTCGACTGCTATGGAAACCGCGTAAACGCCATTCAACCTGGTTATCTTGGTCACGTGCAGTAAGAACACCATCTCGTGGAGAAAATGATGTTCGACTCAATAATAGTGTCGATCTTTCTACTGGTGCGCTTGTGGCATTATTTGGTGATCATGGTTTTGATTCCGAAGTATTGTATTCATATGAACTGGGTTATCGTTTTGCTCCTTCAGGTGATCTTTCTGTGGATATTGCCATGTATTATAATAATTACGATAAACTCCTCACACTTGAGCCTGGCACGCCATTTCTTGAAACCTTACCGACACCGGCACATATAGTCTCCCCTTTTATTGCTAGAAACGAGATGGATGGAGAGGTTTTTGGTATGGAGATGGCTGTTGATTGGTGGCACTTGAAAGGTTCATACAGTTACCAACAGATACTGATGCATCTAAACAAGAGCAGCCTTGACACTGTATCAGAGACCGTTGAGGGGTCAACTCCTCATAACATGTTCTTCATAAGATCTTCCTTCGATCTACCAGGAAATATAGAGCTTGATTTGTCACCTTGCTATACAGATACTCTTCCCTCTGTGGATGTTGACAGTTATGTGGAGCTTGATGCACGCCTGGCCTGGAAACCATTTGAAAACCTGGAGATATCACTGATTGGTCAACACTTACTTGATACTCACCATCCTGAGTTCAAGCAAGGTGTGATTGTATCAACCGGATCAACTGAAATCGAGCGTTTAGTTTTTTTTTAAAATACAATGGAGTTTCTGATTCCTCTACTGATCAAAGGTTGTTATTAATAGTTTAAATCATCAATAATTTGATATTTTATAATATGTACTCTATGAAAAACCGGATAATACAGTTAATTGTTATTCTTTTAATGTTGTTTCTTGTTGAGTCCTTGGGCTCAAAACGAGTTTTTGGTACGGATGATGTTGGCTTTGATAACAGTCCACCACAAACAGGTTTTGATTTGACAACGTTATCCTTAGAGCAACTGATGAATATTGATATTACTTCAGTGACTAAATGGCAACAGAGGTTATCCAGGTCTGCATCTGCAATTTTCGTAATTACAGGGGAAGACATAAGGCGTTCTGGTGTAACCAGTATACCGGAAATCCTGCGAATAGTTCCCGGATTGCAGGTGGCTAGAGTTGATTCCAATAAATGGGCAATAACTTCGCGTGGTTTTAACCAGATTTTTTCAAATAAGTTATTGGTCATGATTGATGGACGAACTGTTTATACTTCACTATTCTCAGGTGTATACTGGGATGTGCAGGATACCTTGCTCGAAGATGTTGAACGAATTGAAGTAATTCGAGGTCCGGGCGCTACTGTATGGGGTACTAATGCGGTCAACGGAGTAATCAGCATCATTACTAAAAAAGCCGAAGATACTCAAGGTGTTTTAGTGACAGCAGGAAGTGGAAATGAGGATAGGGGTATTGTCGGGATTCGTTACGGCGGTAATATAACGGAGGACGTCTATTATCGTTTGTATGCAAAGTATTTTAACCGGGATGATTTTGTATTCCTTTCCGAAGACAAGGCAGATGATGGATGGGATTTTCTCCGTGGGGGGTTCAGGGTAGACTGGGGTCTTTCTGATAAAAACCAGCTAACCTTGCAGGGAGATATCTATAACGGTGATTCTGGCCAAACATTGACACTGACCGACGATTTTGTGACTTTTCGAGATGCTGTAGAAACTGCCGGAGGCAACATGCTGGCACGTTGGAAACATACATACTCTGATACCTCCGACATGACGATGCAACTATATTATGACAGAACCGAACGGGACGAAGCAACTTTGGAGCAATATCATGATACAATTGATTTTGATTTCTTTAGTAGTTTTAGACTTAGTAAACGACAAAGGATGACGTGGGGACTTGGCTACCGTTTAATTGCAGATCATATTGATGCAAGGAGAACTCTTGGTTTTGATGATGAGGTTCGCAGTAGCCATATTTTCAGTTTATTCGTTCAGGATGAGGTAACACTCGTGCCTGACAGACTGTCGATGACTGTTGGCTCAAAACTCGAGCGTAATAGTTATACAGGGTTTGAGCATCAACCAAGTGCTCGTCTGGTATGGACGCCAAGCGAAGATCACACAGTATGGGCAGCAGTATCACGCGCTGTCAGGACACCAGCCCGCTTTGATAATGATGGAGATGTTACCTATGTAATTCCTGCTTCGAGTACGCTTAATATCTCAAATACCATTTTTGGTGGTAGTAGTTATGACTCTGAAAACCTTCTTGCATATGAAATTGGATATCGAGCATTAATACTAAAAAAACTTTCATATGACATTTCGGCGTTTTACAACGTCTATGAAGACCTTCAAACAAGTGAACTGCAAAGCTCAACATTTACATTCGGCTTCCCGTCAATCGTTTCCAATACGAAACAACTTGATAATAAAGCGGAAGGAGAGACTTATGGTTTTGAAATATCCGCTAAATATCAGATGACTGACTGGTGGAGGGTGTCTGTTGGTTATTCCTATCTGGAGATAGAGTTGCATAAGAACTCATCAAGTAATGATAGTGCGGCTGAGGATCCAGAAAGAGATAGTCCGCATAATCAATTTAAGATGCAATCTTTCGTAAACTTGCCGTATGGTCTAGAATTTGATACTACGGTTAATTACGTTGAAAATCTTCCTCGTAAGGATGTGTCTGGATACATTCGCCTGGATACGAGATTAGGATGGCATCTAAATAGTAATCTTGATGTAAGCATAGGGTTACAAAATTTACTGGATTCTGAACATCAAGAATTCTTTGACAGTAGCGGTATAGAATCTACGCAAATAGAAAGAAGCATATTTGGACAGATTATATGGCGCCATTAATTCATAAGATATTACCTATATCCGTATAACATACGTTGGCTAGTATAATGCAATATTAAAAAAAATGAAAAAAACCAGAGTCATTACCAGTCTGATTATCATTTTCGTTTGCTACGGAATATTTTGTTGCGCGTCAAGTACGTACGCTAATCCAAAAAATAAAGAATACCATATCAAGGCCGCGTTTCTTTTAAACTTTGTTAAGTTCATGGAATGGCCTTCTCATGATCCTTCCGACACTTCTTCATTTATAAACATTTGTATCCTCGGTGACGACCCATTTGATGAAGCACTTAATACGATAGAGGACAAAATTGTTAAAGAAAAGAAATTAGTTATTAAAAGGTCTCTAAAGATAGAGGATATTAAAGATTGTCAAATCTTGTTTATCTGTACATCAGAAAAGAAAAAACTATCGGAGATTCTAACAAAGATAAAAGATCTACCCATATTAACTGTGGCAGAAACCAAAAATTTCTGTCAATCCGGTGGCGTCTTAAACTTCATAATTGTAAAGGGTAAGATCCATTTTGAAATTAATGTGGATGCTGCAAAACGCTCAGGTTTGAAGATAAGCTCAAAGCTCCTGAAGCTCTCAAAAATTATTAAAGAAAGGTAATTTTCGTTTTGAGATTTCGAGATATTTCCATTAAGCGTAAACTTTCATTGGTTACAATGCTGATATGCGGCATTGTATTGCTGATTACTTCTGCAATATATATAACCAATGACATTATAACACTCAAAAAGACAATTGCTGAAAAACTATTAATCCTTTCAAAGGTGATAGGATCAAATAGTACGGCAGCACTATCTTTTGATGATGAAGACGCTGCTAATGAAATTCTTGCTTCGTTAAGTGAAGAAGATCATATTCTTTCCGCATTTCTCTATGAAAATGATGGAAATATATTTGCCCAATATCTCAGTAAGGACATCGATTGGGACTCACTAGTGCGCCACAGGAGGAATAATATCTTGCTCAGTGAGGAGGGACTTAATGACTTTCAATTTAAACGCGTTGTAAAGCTAAACGGAGTCCTGACTACGGCAGAGGATTTCGGTCACATCAAGTTGGAAAGAGGTACTTCTGCTAGACATACTACGGAAACGGTATATCGTAACTTAGAAGGTATGAACGTATACCAGGAATCAAAACATCTCTTAGAGAAAGAACACTTTTTTTGGGACAATCACACGGTATTACCAGAAAATTTAAAAAATAGTTACACTTTCTGGGGTGATCACTTTGATATGTTGCATAATATTATTCTTGACGGAGAAAAAGTTGGCGTCGTTAGTATACAGTACAGTCTGCAGGAACTGCACTCTCTTGTTAAGTGGTACATTATTACTGGAGGAATCGTTCTTTTAATTTCGTTAAGTATCACTTATTTGCTTTCTTTACGATTACAGTATTTAATATCCAGGCCAATTTTATCTCTGGTAGAGACAATGAAAGAGGTCTCAGACAAGAAAAACTACTCTCTCAGGGTAAAAAAAGAGGGAAAAGATGAGCTTGGTATTCTTATTGATGGTTTTAATGATATGTTGGAACAGGTTTATGACCGTGATGAAGAACTTGAACAACATCAAAAAGACCTTGAGGGGAAAGTTGCCAGTCGTACTGATGAATTGCAAAAAGCAACTGAAAAAGCATTTGCTATGGCACTGGAAGCCAAAAACGCTAATACTGCTAAGAGTAGGTTTCTTGCAAATATGAGCCACGAAATAAGAACACCAATGAATGGCATAATGGGGATGACTGAATTCTTGCTCGAAACAAATTTGACGCCGGAACAGCGTGAATATTCAGATACCGTTCGCGAAAGTACGGAAGCCTTAATGACCATTATAAATGATATCTTGGATTTTTCCAAGATAGAGGCGGGGAAATTGGAACTTGAGAGTATTGACTTTGATCTACGTATTACAGTGGAAATCCCCGTCAATCTCTTTGCTATTAAAGCAGAAAATAAGGGAATCGGTTTTTTCTGTTTTATAGATCCGATAATTCCATCATTATTGAATGGTGATCCCGGACGGTTGAGGCAAGTGATAACTAACTTTATCAGCAATGCGATTAAATTTACTCAGAGTGGTGAAGTTGTGGTCAACGTGACACTGGCAGAGGAGAATGATTCTCATGTTATTGTACGGTTTGCTGTACGAGATACCGGCATCGGTATTCCTGCTAATAGTAGTGATCGATTGTTCAAGCCCTTTTCACAGGTAGATACTTCTACTACGAGAAAGTATGGCGGTAGCGGACTGGGTTTAGCGATTTCCAAACAAATTTCCGAGCTAGTGGGAGGTCAAATCGGTATGGAAAGCGAAGAGGGCAAAGGGTCTACTTTCTGGTTTACAGCCAGATTGAAAAAACAACCTATCTGCCATCAAAAAGATCATCTGGGAATTGTAGATATCAATAATCTACACATTCTGGTTGTTGATGACAATAATACGAATCGCTACGTTTTAAGAAAATATCTCGAATCATGGGGCTGTCGCGCAGAGGAAGCCGTTTCAGCAGAGGAAGCTATGACGCTACTATTTGAAGCGGTTAAAAGAGATGATCCATTTAAAATAGCTTTGCTGGATTTTTGCATGCCTGTGGTAAATGGCGAAACACTCTGTAGAGAGATTAAGAAAGTGCCACAATTCAAGGACTTGATTCTTGTAATGTTGACTACCATTGGCAAGCGAGGTGATGCTGAGCATTTTCAAAAAATGGGATTTGCGGCATACCTGCTCAAGCCTGTGAAGCAGTCAATGTTGTTAGATTGCCTCAGGATAGTTTCTGGTGAATCAGCAAGTGATGAAAAAGAATTATCTAATCATATAGTCACAGAGTATTTAATATCTGAAGATCATAAGCAACATAAACGCATACTTCTGGTAGAAGACAACATCATAAATCAGAAGGTTGCCATACGTATTCTGGAGAAGAAGCTTGGATATTACGTAGATACTGTATCAAACGGAAATGAAGCCGTAGCAAATTTGCAAATGTTTGATTACGATCTTGTGATTATGGATTGCCAAATGCCAGAAATGGACGGTTACGAGGCTACTCGTTACATACGTGATGAGAGTTCGAATGTTAAAGATCACAATATCCCAATAATTGCGATGACAGCTAATGCTATGATGGGAGACAGGGAGAAGTGTCTTGAGGCTGGCATGGACGATTACATTGCCAAACCGATCAATGCAAAAGAACTGGCAGACGCAATAAACAGAAATCTGACTAGCTGAAATCGACAATATCACATTTGGTTCCATTATTTCTATCTACATCTCCAGTATGCTCATACTCTTATCGTGTGATGTAGCAAAAGCGGAATCTGAAGAAATAGATTTGACAGAGCTTGATTTAGTAGAGCTCATGGAAATAGAAGTGGAAACAACTTCTGCAAGAAGGGAATTAAAGGTAACAGAGTCACCATCTACCATTTCAATTATTTCAAGAGACGATATTGAAAATTCCTGGGCTACAAACATTCCTGGTCTTCTTAGAAATACCCTCGGAATTGATGTAATAGGTATTTATAGTGGAACACATATGGTCAGCCTCAGGGGTTCAAATCCATTTTCCTCACTAAAAGTTGCAATATTAATTGATGGGCAGGTTCTGGAACCACTCATGTATGGTACGGCTGTTTGGAATCAGTTACCTGTTCCCATAAATGATATTGAAAGAATTGAAGTGGTACGTTCACCAGGCGTATTGTATGGAGCAAATGCATTTCATGGACTTGTCAATATTATTACTAAATCTCCTACAGAAGAAACCTCACATACTGTCTCATTGACTGGTGGTGAAATTGAAACTTTTATCGGCACTGCACAAACATCAGGCAAAATTGACAGGGTAGGGTATCGTGTCAGTCTGGAAAAATATCAAGCGGATGAATATCCAAAAGAAGAGAATAAATACAAATTTGACCGTACCTCAGACAGACACACCATATGCTCGACTTAAATTCAGGAAGGACCTTTCAGAAGAGTCAAATTATGAGATTCGCCTAAATCATGATTTCAGCTCATTCGAACTGACTAATAATAGGGTACGGAGTCACGGTAGGAATGCTGGTCACCCAGCAGCAGCACCCCCCGCACAGATCCGTACATGCGGAACTGCCGCATACGGCTCCTACCTCTCAAGTATTTGGCGTCAAAGTAAACTCTCTGACGCACCCGGCCCAGTCCATTCAACGTGAAGCTCCGGCTTTGTATCCGGTTCGCGGCTTCCTGCTCCAGGTTCCTCTTGGTCGGCGTCCTTTCCTCCATCGACTCCGCTGAGACTTCAGTCACATTGTTCGCCGACTTCCCAGGTAATATGTTGCCGTCCGACTCCTCGGGGGATACAACCACAGGCGTACGGTTACTAACCTTTCCTGTCGCCTCTGTCGCAGCAGCTTCGGTGTCACGCAGTTTCCTTCCCGAGGTCTACCGATTCTCGCGCGGAGAGTGTCCACACATGCCAGGTTCTCTGACTCCGCCGGAGCATGGCACCACTCGCATATCGCGATGCCAGGTTTTGCCTTCGCGCCACCCAACTAGCTCGGCCTCCGGAAAAAGGTGTTTTCGGAGCTCAATAGCCCGCCTGTGCTTCCCCTTGTCAACGCTTCCCCACGCTCTCCTACGCCTTCATTGTAAGACTCTTTCATTCTCTACTCTCCACCGATTTTAGTCGGCGCTTTCTAGCTGACCCCTATGTTCCTGATCTGCATAAAAGCAAGAGCTCTCTCCTATTTCAGCACACATCACCTTTTATGGAGAGGCATTACTTTGTATGGGGAGCTCAGGCAACACTTGAGAAAACGAGAGACAGAGGTGAAGAAAAAAGCAGGTAATAAGAATCCTATTATGAGTGTTTATGCAGAAACTCTTTTACTCATAATTAAATTTCAAATCGTATGTCAATAATTCATTTTTCTAGAAATTCCAATTAAAACCAATGCTTAACCGCCATTCTTCACTTGGAAGAGGCCCGTTAAGTGATTGGTAGACTGGGAGCCCTCCTTCGACTTCTATGGAATTTCCTTTGACCATTCCTTTTTGAAACGTAATTCTAACACCTGGTAATGCAATCAGTTTCTCTCCTCCAAAATAACTGGGAGTGGTGACTGGAACTGCTCCTGGCGTAGCCATTCTTGAATCAACTCCATCTATAGTACTAGAGATATGTGACATGAGTTTAAATGAGGGTTCAAGCCAATCAAAGAACAGCTTTGACCGTATCCAGGCGGTTAGCATAACTTGGTCGCCCAGGCTGTACTCCTGGTCATTCCGTCCCAGATGGATTTTAGCATGCACACCTCCACCCCATGATAATCGGTCCGATCTGCCAATATAGTCGATACCAAATAACGGGTCAAACGTACCTGAGCCAAGCTGCATTGTATAGGGCAGATGATTTCGGTGGCCGGGAGCAGGAGTATCTCCCTTTTCGTTAATAGACCCGATCGGAAAACTGATCCCTAAACTAGGCACAATATTATGATTGTCTTTCAGCTTCAAGCGGTAAGACGATTTTAGTGAAACATCACCAATACCTGACGTATAAATTGTAAATCGACCGAATCCCGAGGCACGACTTATATGCGTGGTTTTTTGTCGAATATATGGTACTTGAAAACTAAAGTTCAGTTTTTTGGTAGCTCGGTAGGTAAGACTGGTCATATGCATTTCTTGAACGATACTTTTTGGCATAACAGCGTACGCTGTCAGTACCTCTCTGGTTGACAGACTTCTGGTTCCATGCTGATACTCACCAAATTCAATCCTGGCATAATGGTGTTCTATTGACCAACGGTTTGCCCATGACTCTTTGAAATTGTCATCAGATTGTTCGTAGATCTGCACATTTAGAAGATCTATGATGCTGAGCTCAGTCAAATCAATTGGGGGAGTTTGTGCTTTAAGCGGAGATGCAAACAAGGCCGTAAAAAGTGTTATCAATACAAATAGTTTAAAGCGATATATGCAAATCATATTAATCATGTATCTCTTTTTCATTTGATCTAATCCTTAATAAGCAACAATTAATAAAATGCTCCTGAATTGCAAATGCTTGACTAAAGCACTGCATTACAGTAATGATGTTGTCCAGAGTATCTTTTAATAAGGAGCGAAAAACGTGCCTTTCCTCGTGGGAAAATAAGGCTACGTTATGGATATTTGCAGTGTTATCCCGTAATGGATCAATCTAAAAATTTGCCGTGCTCGCATAAAAGAGATTGTAAACTTAGATGTTATATCCAAAGTAGAAGTATTAAACAAGTTCATATATGACACAAAAGTATAATCGAGCATCGACAGACCGGCAATGCTACGGTTAACGGCGTCTTGGTTCCAGCAATGAAGTCTCCAAACAGGCAATGTCACTATGGCATATCCTGTTAAGATTGGGGGTCGGCCTACGTGGCAAAACTGTTTATGAAAATATCAGTAAATATAATAAAAGATCTAAATTTCAGTGTGGCCAGAGCTTTTTGTTGATGGTACTCATGCATTGTTTATTTTTTCGGCAATTGCCCAAGAGGATTTGTGGAGAAATTGAACGATGAAGTGACTAAACTTTTACAGGTGAGGAGATATGCAGATGCTATTAACGTGAGTGAAGAAGTTCTTTGATTTCACTCAATTCCTTTTCCAGTTTTTGGCCGTGAACACTATTTTTGTAAGACATTATAATCAGTTTTACTGAAACCAGAAAGACGCCAGCTTTTAATAAAAGATCATGCGTAAAACCTTTGGTAAATAATGCAACACCAAAAAGTATAAGGGTAATTATTATGATGAATACGGATCCTGTATCGATTTTTTTATCATTATATTAACCTCGTATTTTCAAACCTACTAAAAAGTTTCATAGCTTATTTACACCTAATAATTCAACATGTTTTTTCTTCAAATAATAGTCCCATCAGTGATTACGGCTCCTTTTTCTACGACAACGATACCATCTTTGATCACATATCCTTCTCCTTCAAGATAGTCGGAATTTTTATGATTGTTGATTTTTACATTGTTACCGATATAAGCATTCTTATCTATGATTGCTCGTTCAATAATACAGTTGCTCCCAATACCCATATGTATCTCTCCCTCTTCCTTGATTTCTCTCGTTTCATAATAATCAGCACCCATAATAATAGAACCTGTGATGACAGTATTTTTATTAATTATACTTCGTACTCCAATTACAGACCTGTTAATAGAGACGCTGTGAACAACACATCCGTCTGAAATGAGCGAGTCCTGAATATCACATTGTTCTAACCGGGAAGGGGGTAAGAATAGTGGTTGTGCATAAATGGGGTACTCTGTGTCGTAAAACGTCATCTGTGGAGAAGGAGATGCCAGGCTAAGATTGGCCTCATAGAATGCTCGTATTGTACCAATATCTTCCCAATACCCCTTATGGAAGAAGCCGGTCAGTTTCTTCTCTCCGAGAAGACTGGGAATAATATGTTTTCCAAAATCAGCCTCTTCAGTGTTCTCCATAAGCTCGCAGAGATAATCTTTCGAAAAAACGTAAATTCCCATATTTGCCAGTACATAATCGTTGTCGGCATTCAATCCTTCTGCTTGTTTAACTGATGATGGGACATAATATGATTCAATAAGCGATGCATCTTTTGGCTTTTCTGTAAACGCCTTAATATCTCCATTATCATCTACTTTGGCAAGACCAAACTCTGATGCCTTTGCTTTGTCTACAACAGTCAGCGCAATGGTAACGTCTGCTTGACTCTTTTCGTGCTTTTCAATTATCAGGTTATAGTCCATTTTGTATAATTGATCACCTGAAAGGATCAGGCAATATTCAACATTCATATCTGCGGAAATGTGTCTGATATTTTTCCTTATGGCATCTGCAGTTCCCTGCAACCACTCTTTGTTTTCCATGCTCTGTTCAGCAGCAAGGATACGTATATATCCGCGTGAGAAATGATCAAACTTATAGGTTTCGTAAACACTTCTATTAAGGGACTCTGAATTGAATTGGGTGATGACAAAAATCTTTTTTATTCCTGAATTAATACAATTGCTCACCGGTATATCGACAAGTCGGTATTTCCCTCCAAGCGGGACAGCCGGTTTTGACCTCTCTTTTGTTAAAGGATAAAGTCTGGTTCCTTTTCCTCCTCCCAGAATAACTCCAGCTACGTGATTCATGTTTAGGTTGTTCATTGCTCTGCTCCTTTCACTCCAATAACGTTAGATTATAGAATGAAATTAAACATTTATGGGAAAAGTTCAACAAAATTATTTATCACTTTGAAAGTTATTTTGAATCCAATCCCTGATTCCATCTTTCACCACTCTATTACATTCAGGTGGAATAGTACGTTTGTATTGTTAGCCGAGTATAAAGAAATTGTTAATTATTGGTTAAGAACAGGGGAAACAACTTGATATTGTCTGATTATTGTCTTAATATTCTTTATACTTAATGAGGTTAGGGTTTGGGGCTGACAGCAGACCTCTCTTTCGAGAGGATTCCAATTCTGGAATCCTCTCGAAAGAGAGGTCGATCACGCTTATGTAACGAATATTGATTGCTATAGAAAGGATGATAACAGTGAAAAAATCAGTAAATCTAACAAGAGATCTGGTGTCCTATGGCGCCAAAGTGTTTTTGATGATGCTTCTGGCGGTATCGTTTACCTTGCCGACTTTTGCCCAGGAGGATTTGTGGGAGGAACTAAACGATCAAGCTGCTAAACTTTTACAAGAGCGGAGATATGCGGATGCAATTAAGGTGTGTGAAGAAGCAATACAGGTTGCCACGGACACATTTACTCCTGACCATCCTTGTATTGCCATTTCCAAAAACTTGCTGGGAACGCTTTATTGGACCTATGGTAGATTCTCCGAAGCGGAACCTCTCTTCATGCAGGCTCTTCGGATTTATGAAAAGGGGCTTGGGTCGGATCATCCAAAAGTTGCTACTGTCCTGCAGAATTTAGCGGATATGTATCTGGCCCAGGACAGATATGCTGAGGCAGAGCCCTTTTACCAGCAGGCTATTGCAATATACGAGAATGCATTTGGCCCTGACCATCCCAGTGTTGTGGCAGTTTTAAATAGCCTGGGAGGACTTTTTCAAGACCAGGGGAAAAATGTTGAAGCGTTACCGGTTTTCGAACGGGCATTGAGAATCGAAGAAAAAACAGTTGGGCCTGACCATCCTGATATTGCCACGGCGCTGAATAACCTGGCTACACTTAATTTCTACCTGGGTGCAAACGATATGGCTGAGTCCCTTTATATACGAGCACTAGAAATATATGAAAACGCTTATGGTAAAGACCACCCATTTGTTGCAACTGTGCTGGTGAACATGGTAGAGTTTTATGAGAAGGTGGGAAGAAAAGGAGAAGCAGAAAGATTCGCAGAAAGAGTGGAACAAATTCAGTCAAAATATCAGTGATGATATAGGTTCAGAATAGGCTACAAATGATGGTAGGAGTGGGGTGGTTTGAACCGTTTGAACAGCTTAAACGGTTCAAACGGTTTAAGTTGTTTAAGCCGTTCTCTGACTTAACGCGCTTCAAATTTTTTGTAGCTATGCTATGTTATGTATCCTTCTTGAGTTGTTCGGCAACTGATGTAAAGAGGATATTTTGAGCTTCAATGAGCTTCTTATATTTGGATTCGATTCTTTCAAGGTTTTTTGATCTTACAGCATCAAGTAGATCGCCTTCGATTTCGGCAACTTCAACTCTTTTGTAATAATCCATAGTCTCTTTCAGATGCGCCAATACAATTTTTCCGGTCAGCACGGGATGGTTATTGGTTACATTTGCGTCCTCAAATATAGTGCCATGTTCCAATTCAACTTCCAGCCCCTGTCGGAAAGTAGCAAGTGAGATATCCATATTTGTAGTGTTTACTAATTTCAGAATCGTAGAAGCCTCTTCATCGGAAACGACAGGTTCTGTTATTAATGTCCAGTCTTTCAATCCAAGTTTGTCGCATACTCTTTTTACTTCAGCAGTTGTTATATATTCGGTTAAAGGCATTGTTTGCTCCTTTTCTTAACAATAATGATTTCATTTTAATTCTGGAGTCTAATAGATTATGTTTTAGAAAGCAAGTTAAAATTTACACCAATAAGAGGGAGTATGCCATTGATTTTTAAGGAAAACTATCGGTATTCCTGGCCCTTTTTACTTGTATCTTTCGTGACAATTTTTTCTGCTCTGAGCAAGCGATTCTACTGCTGAAATCATTACTTTCAGATCAGAAGTGTTAAATGCTTCGTAGAGAGAATCTGTCTGTTTCAGAAAGGTCGCATAAAATTCTACTCCTTTGTCCGGATAGGTACACATTGTTTTTGAATCCCGACAAAATCGTTCTATCAGACTGGATTCCGGGAGGACTTGCTCTACTATGCAACTACTCTTAATAGCTTTTAAGTCTTTTGACATGCGTTTTTTCAAATCTTTGTAGCTTTCAACGTCAGGCACTGTAGATGCCGGTTCGACTTTGTCACCCTCTTCCTTATCTTCATCATCTCCTTCATTCAATGATAATGGATTCTCTAATTTAAATTTCAATTTAGAAGAGAAGGTGTCACCTTTGGCTTTGAGACGGATCTTTACATCTGTCTCAACTGCTATAGAGCACTGCTCTCCGTTTATGGAGACTACTCCTCTTTCCAATTCTTCTGCTAACGTTCTCAACTTCTCGGCTGCTTCATTGAGTGAAAGACAAAGCTCTTGTTTTTGCTTATTTGAGTCAGACATCATTACCTCCATTTCCTTTATGCTTAAGCATAGGATATTTTGGTTATAGGGTAGCTTACGCTCGAACCACTTCTGTCTTTTGCCTGTACATGAGTCCATGGTTCCTCACCGTCAGTCATTCTTACGAAATGGAAAGGTAATGGTTGGCGTTGCTTCGGCCCGCCACTCGGATTTATGGTAATACTAACTGTTAAAATCTTTTTACTGGTTGCATGTTCGTCATCCTGATCTACAATCACTTCGTCATCAAAGGAATCAGCCATTACAATACCATCAACCCTAAGGAATTTTGTTTTAGCTCTTAAATCCCATTCCGCTTTCGTTATCTTAATCTTCAAAGTTTCCATATGGTAAATCATCTCCTATTAAATAATTTGAAAAATTGCACTTAGTGGAATTAGTCAAAACAGTAAAGATATACAACACCCTTTACCCTGTGTACCTTAGCAAATACATAAGGAATTGCAACACTAAAAAGCCTGATCTCTTTCTTGTATTTTATAACAAAAATAAATCATATAATGCCATGTGATTAAAGAAAATTAATGACTTTGAGGGATTTGTTTATAGAATAGACTACATAGCAATACAATATAATTTGTATCAAACAGAAATGGAGGAAAGAGAGATGTATGTTACCGGAATTGGCAGAACAAAATTTGGAATACTAACGGAAACTATGCCGGAACTGATCTATCAGGCAATGTATAGTGCTATAAATGATAGTCCTATCTCTATTGAAGATATAGGGGCTGTATATGTTAGCAATTTTATTGGTGGTCCGTCTGAGAAGCAGTTGCATCTAAACTCAGTAGTATCAAGTTTGCTTCCTGAGCTTAGACTGCCGATTATACGTGTTGAAACAGCATGTGCATCCGGTAGCAGCGCTCTGTATCAGGCGATAATCGCTTTATCACGATTTGAAAATATTCTTATAGTTGGTGTTGAAAAAATGAGCAATGCGACTTCTTCTGAATGCTCTCAGAATCTGGGAATGGCTGGAGATCGAATGGCAGACCAGATGCAGGGTTTGATTTTTCCAGCACATTATGCCCTTGTCGCCCAACAGCATATGCAAAAATACGGTACTACCCATGAGGATCTCGAGTTGGTCGCATTTAAAAACCACAATAACTCCAGACTAAACCCGTTAGCTCATTTCAGTCATAAGGATGTAACCCTTGAAATGATAAAAAACGCACCCGTCATAGCTTCTCCCTTGAATCTATTTGATTGTTCACCAATTTCAGATGGTGCTGCTGCCGTCGTAATTTCAAGAAATAAAAGAGACGACAGGGATGTTAAAGTAACGGGATCAGCTCTAGCTACAGATCATATCTCTTTGTCTCACCGAAAAGTACACACTTCTCTTGAGGCGGCAAAAGTGGCCAGTAAGGAGGCATATGAACTGGCAGGGATTACTCCCAAAGATCTGGATATCGTGGAGGTTCATGACTGTTTTACGATCAACGAACTTGTTGCTATGGAAGATCTTGGTATATGCAAGCCGGGGGAGAGTAAAGATTGGATCAGGGAGGAGAGGACATCTATTAAAGGCGACGTACCAATAAATACTGATGGAGGTTTAAAGGCGGATGGTCATCCAATAGGCGCTACCGGTCTCGCCCAGGTGTTTGAAGTTACTACCCAACTGCGAGGAGAAGCAGGAGAACGCCAGGTAGACGGAGCCGAGGTTGGCCTGACACACAATATTGGTGGCGTCGGTGGGACGGCCGTAATACATATTCTTGAAAGGAGGGGTTAACGTGGTATACGAGTGTGAAGATTGCCAGAAACAGTGGTATTATAACGTAAAAAAATGCATCTTCTGCCAGGGGGATGTCATAGAATTGGAGCCAGGCAAGAGCACTGTAAGAGGAATCACTAAGATAGAGATTCCCTCACCCGGACACACCAGGGTTCCCTATTGTGATCTTCTGTTAGAGGATGAATATGGAAACTTTGAAATAAGGAAATCTTTTTCAGATCATGATTTGGGTGAAATGATAGAGGCAGTGCCGAAAGAAGCTAAAAAGGTAGCTAAAAGCAGGACTATAGGAATAGTGGGTGCGGGGACGATGGGTAGTGGTATTGCTCAGATTTGTGCTCAAACAGGTTATCATGTTCTGGTGATTGATCGGCACGAAGAGACTGCCAGAAAGGCACTCATAAAGATCGATAAAGCACTTTCTAAAACGACTAAAGATGATTTGAAACAGGAAATTCTCAACAGAATCAAGGCGACAACCAACCTGTATGAGATGGAGCATGCTGACCTTGTCATAGAGGTATTGACAGAGGATATGGAGTTGAAGAAAGAGGTTTTCAGGGAACTGGATAATGAGTGTTCCAAAGATACCATCTTTGCGACCAACACCTCTTCACTTTCTGTAACTGAGTTATCTGAGGTGCTGAAAGATCCCGGCAGGCTTGTAGGTCTTCATTTTTTCAATCCGGTTCCGAGAATGAAGCTGGTTGAAATAATACGGTCAAAGAACACATCGGAGGAAGTAATTGAATATGCAAAGGAGGTCGCATTTGAATTGGACAAAACTCCTGTAGTTACAGGTGATGCGCCAGGTTTTATTGTAAATCGACTTCTTCTGATATTCTTGAATGAAGCTATAGATAAATACGCCGATGGTACTTCGACAGCAGCGGACATTGATAAGGCCGTGACACTGGGTCTTAATCATCCCATGGGACCGTTGGCATTATCAGATCTAATTGGTCTTGATGTTTGTAAGGCAATTCTGGATGTGTTATATGAAGGATACAAAGAACCCAAATACAAGCCATGCAAGACACTATGCGAGATGGTTGAGAAAGGTACACTTGGCAGAAAGACAGGAGAAGGATTTTATAAGTATTAATACCCCACCCTGCTTATTTGGAGGATATAGACAATGAATGAGAACAACAAACTTATTGAAGAACTTGCAGATAAAATTAAAACAGGTAAAGTCCAGCCCTGGAAGGCTGAATCAGTCCTGCTTGAAGAATATGATGTCCGCGCTCCTGAGCATTTTCAGATTGCAGCATTAAGCAGAAGGAAGTGTATAGAGGAGTTAACCGGTCAGAAGTTTAATTATTTAGAATTGCCTGAAAAACCTTACTTGATGCAATGGCACTGCCCAAAAGATAACTCAATCTGGCAGTTAGAAGCGAGGGACACGGATACCGTCTGTACTCACTGTGGATCCGCACTGGAACCGCATGGATCCGGATCAGATAGATTTCTGCCGCTGGTAAATAACTATATCGGTGGTAAAGAGGAGTACTACTCCTCTGCCGGTCAGATAAAGGTCTTTGGGGATGTTGATAAAACCTTTACCAATTTATTAGCCTATGGCCCTGGATTCGGATCGATCGGGATTAGTGTTGGCTGTTTCCGTATAAATAAATTGGGCGGAGCTGAAGTAAAAGTTGGCAAATGGGCTGGAGCAGCACGTAATTTAGGATATATTTTTGAAAGTGAAGAAGATCGCGAAAAAGCAGTAATAGTTGCAAAGGAGTCACTTCCTGTCTTGAGGAAAGAGATGGAGGAAAAATATCTGTCTGAGTTCAGTGGTGAAATTTACGAGGTTGAATTTGTCAGGCGTCAACATCATGGTCAGTTTTTTATCTACATCTGTTTCTATACCAGATTTGAACATGCTCGTGGACACGGTGTTACTTCAGCAGCAGTAGGATTTGCCCGGGGCCGTTTAGATGCGGAATTTATAGATAAAGGCGTTACATACATACAGAGTCTTATCGCCATGGGTTTTGACGGAGACCTGAAACCGTCGCCGAGAAATCGGCGTGGACGTTATGTCTCCGCACAGGTTAAAATGCCTATACAGGCTTACGAGAAAATGAGCAAGACTGGAATTGATAAATTGATGTCGTATATGGAGATTGACCGTCAAGGAGTTATGCAGGAACAGGGAGGGTTTGTTTACTCCGGAATGGGAGGGGAGATAATCCCCGCACTCTACCGCGGAACTAAAGTCAACCCGCGTCCGTATAACGTTTCCTGTACCGAAAACGTCTACGTAGAGACCAGAGGAGAAGACGTAATATTTGGAGTAGAATTACCCAATCTTGAAGTAGGTGCTGCTTCAAATAAAGAAGGGCCGATCTGTCCAACTGCCAGAGAAGTCCTTAAGTTTATGGGCATAGGGACATCAAAAGAGTTTGCTGCAGCTGCCGCTGCCATGACTCTTGCGGGCGAGTTCAACTTCACATTGCTTCACTTGCGTGGTGAAATGTATGCGAGCAGTAAATAACAAATGCCATTATGGCAGCAAAAAAAAATATTTATGGCCTTGTGCGCCATTGTGGCAGTATTGATGTTGCTTAAAAATATTTGTAAACGTTGTTTATTTAATTACTTACTTACGCAGATTTCTATTCCAATAATAATATAAAATATATTGGCATTTTGTTTGCTGTTAACAATGTAGATACCTGATTTTTCAAAATAAACAAGCATGATGACATTGTTAAAGCGTGATAAAGCAAATTATAGGATATTGATTACAGACGATGATGACGATTGTCGTTACGGTTTGAAGGAAATCTTCGAGCCTGAAGGTTATACGACATACTTGGCAAGTTGTGGGAGAGAGGCTGTGGAAATTGCTAAGCATGAGTTATTGCATTTACTGATTCTGGATATACACATGCCGGATTTTAGTGGTTTCGAAACACTTAGATTTATTAAAGAGGAAAAGAAGATATCAATTCCATGTATTTTTGTATCAGCAGATACCTCTCAAGACTTAAAGTTTGAGGCCATTGAGGCAGATGCTTATACTTTGATTTCTAAACCAATAAAAAAAGAGATAATTATTTATGCTGTAGAGCAATCACTTGAAAAATACTATTAGAGGTAAATTATTAAGTTAATCAAAGCTTAGAAAGGTGACAAGAAACAATGAAGACAAAGCCATTAGGAGAAAAGATTTTAATTAAGAGATTTGATGCAGTTGAAAAAACTGCCGGAGGTATTGTATTACCGGATGCTGCTAAAGAAAAGCCAAAAGAAGGAAAAATAATAGCCCTTGGTGACGGGAAGTTGTTGGACAGTGGTGAAAGGGCGAAGTTTCAGGTAAAAAAAGGAGACAGAGTTGTATTTACATCTTATGCAGGAACTGAAATTGATATTGATGGCGAAGAGTACCTGTTAATGACTGAAGATGATATTCTTGCAATTATTGAATAGTTAGGAGAACGGAATGGCTGGTAAAAAAGTACTGTGTGGCCACGATGCTAGTATGGCCATAAGAAAAGGAATAAATAAGTTAGCAAGCGCTGTCAAGATAACCATGGGCCCAAGAGGCAGAAATGTGATCATTGAGAAAAGCTTCGGTTCTCCCACAATAACAAAAGATGGTGTTACTGTTGCAAATGAAATATCGTTTCAAGATCCATACGAAGAGATAGGAGCGCAACTGGTAAAAGAAGTCGCATCTAAAACGAATGATATTGCTGGTGACGGGACAACGACCGCAACAGTATTGGCTGAAGCAATATATACAGAAGGGCTAAAAAGTCTTGTTGCAGGTGCAAATTCTGTTGGAATTAAACGAGGTATTGAGAAAGCTGTGGAGGCGATAACCGTAGAACTTGTTAAAATGAGTAAGGGGGTCTCTGGTAAAAAAGAGATAGAACAGGTGGGTACTATTGCGGCAAATAACGACCCAGAGATAGGCAAGCAGATAGCGGATGCTATGGAACGGGCTGGTAGTGACGGTGTAATAGCGGTTGAAGAAGGTCAGGGCTTGGAAACAACGGTAACTTTAGTTGAAGGGATGCAATTTGATAAGGGCTATCTGTCTCCGTATTTTATCACTGATACAGAGAAGATGCAGGTTGTTTTTGAAAATCCATATATCCTTGTTTATGAGAAAAAAATCTCTGCAATAAAAGACCTTTTACCGATATTGGAAAAAATATCTAAAGCGGGAAAGCCTTTATTGGTGATTGCTGAAGATCTGGAGGGTGAAGCGCTCACTACTCTCGTGGTTAATAAGATGAGAGGGACATTGAAATGCGCTGTAGTGAAGGCACCTGAGTTCGGAGATAAACGGAAGGCTGCGCTTGGAGACATTGCGGCTGTAACTGGTGCTGATGCGATATTTGAGGACTTAGGGATCGGGCTGGACAGCCTTAAATTATCTGATCTGGGTAGCGCTAAAAAAGTAGTTATCGATAAAGATTGCACAATGATTATAGAAGGTAGCGGATCAAAAAAAGAGATCCAGGGTCGAGTTGAGCAGATTCGAAATGAAATTGAAAATTCTACTTCTGATTATGATATAGAGAAATTGCAGGGAAGGCTTGCAAAACTTGCAGGTGGAATCGCAAAGATAAGTGTCGGTGCTGCGACAGAGGCAGAGATGAAGGAAAAGAAGGCGCGCCTGGAGGATGCGATGCATGCTACTAAGGCTGCTGCTCAAGAAGGGATTTTGCCCGGAGGCGGTGTGGCGCTTTTAAGATCAGAGAAGGTCTTGAAAAAAGTGGAAGCTGGGCTTGATGAAGATGAAAAGATTGGAGTAAACATTATACGGAAAGCTCTTGAGGTTCCACTAAGACAAATTGCTGATAATGCGGGGCTTAACGGGATCTTGGTTGTCCAGAAGGTAAAAGAGATGGACGGGAATAATGGATTTGATGTTGCAAAAGAAAAGTATACAGACTTGGTTAAGGCAGGCGTTATTGACCCTACAAAGGTTGTAAGAACTGCTCTTCAAAATGCGGCAAGTATTGCAGGGTTATTATTGACAACCAATGCAATTGTCAGTGATGCACCGGAGAAGGAATAGAGAAACAGTTTAAATGCAGTAGATATTGAAAAGCATTTAAGTGATTCCATATTATAGAAAGTGCCATCTTTATGTATAAAGATGGCACTTTTTTTCTTATAGGCAATAATGTTCTAAATAGATGTTATTAAGAAAATCAGAATTGAGTATAGGATGAAGAAAAAAAACAATAAATCAATGAGTAAAAAACAGGATAAATATCAAAAATACCAAAGCCCGCTTGCCGAAAGGTATGCAAGCGAGGAGATGAGCTACAATTTTTCAGATCAATTGAAATATAGTACATGGAGAAAGCTTTGGATTGCACTGGCAGAAACAGAAAAAGCTCTTGGGGTTAAAGCAATATCAAGGAAGCAGATTGATGAAATGAAAAAATACCAGGATAATATAAATTTTGACGCGGCCAGAAAACACGAACTCAGGGTGAAGCATGATGTAATGGCACACGTTCATGCCTTTGGTGATCAGTGTCCTGCTGCAAGCCCGATAATTCATTTAGGTGCAACAAGTGCGTTTGTACAGGATAATGCTGATTTGATTCTAATGAAAAGAGGTATGAATATCCTGTTGAAGAAACTGGTTAATATTGTAGATGCATTGGTTGTGTTTGCCAAAGAGTATAAAGATTTGATTACTTTAGGATATACTCACTATCAACCAGCCCAACTTACTACTGTTGGGAAAAGGGCGTGTCTGTGGATGCAGGATTTTATTATTGATATAGAAGACCTGGAAAGCCGGATAGAAAATTTAAGATTCAGGGGTGCTAAAGGTACGATAGGCACGCAAAATAGTTTTATGGCCCTGTTCAATAGAGATGAAAAAAAGGTTAAGCAACTTGATCAGCAAGTATCAAAAAAAATGGGATTCGAGAAGATCCTTCCAGTTGCCGGTCAGGTATATACTCGAAAGCTTGACAGCCAGATTTCAGATGTTTTATCCGGTATCGCCCAATCGGCACATAAGTTTTCAAATGATTTGCGGCTTCTGCATAATTTGAAAGAGATCGAAGAACCGTTTGGGAAGAAGCAGATAGGCTCTTCTGCCATGCCGTATAAACGAAATCCTATGCGTTGTGAAAGAGTAGCATCTTTAGCCCGTTACATAATCTGTAATGGTTTGAATACTGATCTTACGAGCAGTGTACAGTGGTTTGAAAGAACGCTGGATGATTCCGCAAACAGGCGACTTGTATTGCCGGAAATGTTTGTTGCGACAGATGCAATGCTGGACATTGTTCTTGGCGTTGTCAGGGATTTAAGTGTCTATCCAAAGGTAATAGAGAAACGTGTCAATGAAGAGTTGCCGTTTTTGGCATCAGAAAGCATATTGATGGAGGCTGTTAAGGCTGGCGGAAACAGGCAAAATCTCCATGAGAAAATACGCAAATATTCTATGGAGACTATTACCCTTATCAAAGAAAAGGGTGCGGATAATGATTTTATTGAGCGAGTCAAAAAGGACAAGGATTTTGCAATAATTAAAGAGAGGCTTGATGATATATTAAAGCCCAAAAACTTTATCGGAAGAGCTCCTAAACAGGTGACTGAGTACATCTCAGAAGTTGCTAAACCTATGCTGAGAAAGTTCAAAAAACTGCTTGGGGTAAACACAGAATTCAAGGTGTGAGAACTATGAGCAACTCACTCAGAGGTTTAGATCTTGTTTTAATAACGAACAGGAAGGCTTCCGGAACTAAACTTACGGACATTATAGAACATGCGATTGAAGGAGGAGTTGGAACCGTACAGTTAAGGGAAAAAGATTTAGGTACGTATGATTTGTACTGTTTAGCAAAAGAGATTCGAGAGATAACAGAGGAAAAAGATGTAAGACTCGTAATTAATGACAGGGTTGATATCGCAATTGCGGTTGATGCAGATGGCGTTCATCTTGGTTGGCAATCTTTGAAAATCGGTATGGTTCGGAATATGATAGGGCGAGACAAATTGATTGGCTTCTCAGCACATAGCCTTAGGGAAGTGGAAATGGCGGAAAACAGTGGGGCCGATTATGTTACCATTAGCCCAATCTTTGACACCGAAAATAAAGATTATTTCATTAAGCCGTTGGGAGTTGATGAGATAAGAAAGATAAAGGAGCAAATAAAGATTCCTGTTATTGCGTTAGGCGGTGTTAATGAGAACAATGTAAGGACTGTGCTCGAAAATGGTGCTGATGGTGTTGCTGTAATATCTGCTATTGCTCTATCCGCAAGCCCTAAACAAGCTGCAACGGAAATTTGTAACGAAATTAAAAAGATTAGGGTTTAATTTTCAAGACAAAATTTTAATTGGGAGCAAAAGATGCAATTACTAGATAGTATTAAATTTGATGATAAAGGTTTAATTCCGGCAGTAATAGTAAACGTAGCCGATAATAGGGTTTTAACGCTATGTTTTATGAATCAGGATGCCTTGGAAAAAACAATTGAAACAGGCAAGGTGCATGTGTTTAGACGTTCGCAGAACAGATTAATGCTCAAGGGAGAAACTTCAGGCCATACACAGTTAGTAGAGGAGATATTCTTTGATTGTGAGGGTAAATCATTAGTTCTTAAGGTTAAACAGAATATTGCGGCATGCCACACAGGCTACATGTCATGTTATTACAGAAAGTATAATAACAAAACGGGTAGTATCGAAATAAACGAAGAAAGAATCTTTGATCCTGAAAAAACATATAAGGTTTGACGATAGTCAAAAATTGCTTGCAAAGAATTTTATCACATGTTATATTTGGCGATTGAAGTTTCTCTATCTTTACTTGCTTCATGCTGAGAATTAGTGGAGGAAAACAGAATATGATGAAAAATATGAAACGTTTCGGGTTCGTGTTTTTAACTCTGGCAGTCTTCCTGGTGCAGGGTTGTGCTGAAATGGATGAACTGAGAATCGCTAATACGCGTCAAGCAATTACTGTTCGCGACCAAACGGCAGAGATTGATAAATTAAAGGCGGAATTAGACGCGGCAAGTAGATCCAGCAAAGGTTACAGAGATCGCGCACAATCAGATGCAAAGATAAAGAGAGAACTACGTGCAGAATTGCAGAAACTTGCTAGTTCTATCGGAGAGGGAGCTTTGGTTCGAGATACAAAAGAAGGTCCTATGATTCAACTTCCGGAGACAATTTTGTTTGATTCCGGTCTTGCAAAACTAAAGGCCAATGGAGAAACCGCCTTGGAGAAAATTGCCAAGCATCTTGAGTCACATCCTGCAGCCATGGTAAGAATTGATGGTCATACAGATAATGATCCTATCGTAAAATCAAAATATTTATGGAAATCAAATCATCATTTATCTGCCGGAAGGGCATTAAGTGTTTTGCATTATCTTGTGAATAAAGGACATGTTGAAGAGAAGCGAATACATATAGCCGGTTATGGCCCCAACAGGCCAATAGCCCCTAATAGTAACAAAGCTGGAAAGATGCAAAACAGAAGAGTTGAGTTTCTCATTTTGTCTGAAGAACCCAGTCAGAGTAACCAAAATTAACTAAATTAAATCTTAAACACTTCTTACAAAGCTTAAGCCTTGCTATAAGTAGAGGAAGATGTTGTTGAATAAAAAGTAAGGTCGTAAGGCAGTATGGCGAAGGCAGTAAAACCGCAAGAAAAAAAGGCAAATAATAGTAGTAAGACTTGGGAGGTTTTGTGTTCTGTCAGGCTTGCTGTTATTATAATAGTAATGATGGCTGTTGCGTGTGTTTTAGGAACGGTCATTCTTCAGCAGAAATCTCCGGAAGAATATGTAGGCAGATATGGAGAAGGTCTTGCAAAATTCTTCTCGGCAATCCAGTTTACTGATATATTTCATTCCTATTGGTTTTCGTTCCTTCTGGTATTACTATGTGTAAATTTAGGTTGTTGTACTGTTAAGCGGTGGCGAAATAAGGTACTGATGGTCGGTTTTTTAGTGACACATATCAGCATAATCTTAATCCTGATTGGGTGTGTTGTAGATCTTCTTATAGGTGTGAAAGGTGGTGTTAATATCTATGAGGGTAAGTCAGTAGATTACTATCTGACAAGGCCTGATTATCAGAAAAATTTACTGGGATTTGAGGTGTTTTGTGATGATTTTATGATTGAGAAGCATCCTCCGAAATATAAGCTGATTACTTACGTAAAAGACAAAGATAAACAAAAAGCGGTATCTTTAAAAGTGGGTAAGAAGATTAGCATCCCCGGCACTAATTATGCGGCTACTGTTAAAGAACTTATTGATGACGCAGAGGTTCTACATGAACCTGTTAATGTGTCTGATGAACCTAACAACCCGGCTCTATATATTCAACTTTCAGACAAAGACAATATTACTGCGGAAGGTTGGCTTCTTGCCAAAGACCGTAACTGGTATACCGATACTCAACGTGATTTAAAGATAGACTACGTTTGGGCTGACAATGATGAGGCGCATGAGAAGCTGGCAAATGCAGCAACTAAGAGCAGCACTAAACCATCGTTGGATATAAGAATAGAGGGAACAAATATAGTTAAAAATGTGCCAGTTGCAAAAGGGAATAAAGTCTCGATTGAGGGCACTGACTATGCGATTGAGATAAAGGACTTCGCACTGGATTACTCCAAGAGGTTGGTGCCGTTAAGCGAACAAGAACCAAATAATCCTGCCGTAATGGTTGAAATTAGTGGCCCTCAGGGAAAAGATTCTCGCTGGTCGTTTTCGAAGTATCCTGATTACCAGGATAAGGCCCATAAAACAATCTATAAGGATGTTAAACTTTTATGTACCGTTCCTGAAAATTTTTCAGATGCTAAGAATAGAGTAAGAATTGTCCAGAACAGAAGTGGTAAGCAGACGATTACCTACATAAAGGATGGAAAAGTAATTAGT
>JAIQZR010000055.1 GCA_021777035.1 Candidatus Scalindua sp.
CTGCAATAGCAGTTACAATTACACCTGCCAGAACAAGCACCTGAGCGGTATCAATGGTTAATGTACTAAAATCCACGACTATCACCCCCTTTCATGTTATAAAGGTTAAACTGCGTATTTAACGCACACATAAGCCAACAGAGAGCCACAGACTACACCAGCCAGACCCATAAGAAAGTTCTCTGACCATACACCCTGCAAGGATACGGAAGAGAGAAAAACACGTATTGAATTCAGTGGAGCACTAATTGACAATTGGCCAGAACAGAGAAAACTTACGGGTTCCATACCCGATGACATTACTATTTCACCACGAACGCCATCAGACATGAGCTTGATCAGACCATCATAATTATTTGAACTGATAACAACGTCAGACATATCACCGCAATCATAATTTGTAATAGCCAAAATTAGCTCCTTGTCATTATGTTAAAAAGCCAGCCAACCATCATGGAAAGAACACCGAATGACAGTACCAAAGTAAAAAAATAATCAAACATCACATTTCCGGTTACATTAACCGGAAGAATGTCCCACACTCCACCCCAATCACCAAAAGCACCAATAAAAAACATTATTCCAACCTTTCCAATTACAAGTTCAAGATAAGATTAAGAGGGAGGCTAGGTAAATCTCTCCATGTGCAGTGGAGCGTACCTCCCTCCTAAGAATGGACTACTTTTGTTTACCGCTGTTCAGCACGATATTTTGCACATCCATACGTATTTCATTACCAGAAGGGAATAACTTGTTGTAATGAATATAGACGGAATCACATATTTTCAAAAGCTGTTCACCTCTTACCCTGTCAGCAGGGATGTAAACCCTATACGTGTCTTGTAACTCCTTGCACATAACCTTTAATCCAACTCCTTTCTCACCTGAACTTACAGCACTTACAACCATTCCATTAAATATCGTTCCAGTAAAATCCATATACACCACCTTTCATAAAACTAAAAAAATATAACCGGATCAGGTAGTTACCAAATCCACATTTAAAAAAGCTTCTTGAGACTTACGAATTATCATTTCATTAGATACTATTTCAATTAATCCAATCCTTACGGCTTCGAGAGCATACTTGACCAAGTTACTGTTAACACCGGACTTTTGAAAACTCATATGAACGACTTCCTCTATCGTTCCTAATGTCTCATATTGATCTTTCTCTTCCGGTGTAAGTTCTTCCATATCTTCGCTACCCTTATCATCCTCCTTCTTGCGTCCGAAACAGTTTCCAAACTTTGACACCATTCTTTTTCCCTTCATGTCAACAATGATCTCTTTAAGCCTGTCATCTTCTATATCAAGGCCAAATTTCATAGAGTACTTTGAGATTTCCTTTCCATACCCTTCAGTTACAGGTCTGATATCTGAAATAGTGCCAAGTCCAACTTTCATAAGAACATGTTCAAGGTCTTTTTTTAGAGGGTCTAGAAAATAGCCATTATCTGTAAGCCGCATATTCTCAACTTTACGATTTACAGCCAGATCAACGAGCATATGTGAGTGAACATGCCAGCCGGTTCCCTCGTTATACGTAACCTCTATGTGTTCAACTCCTCCCCGGATATACTTTTTCCACCATGTCTTCTCACGCTTTAAGAGTCTCATTGATGCCTTGTAACATTGGAAAGCAGTTTTCAGACTCGACCTATTCTGATCATTTGCAGTAACGGTTAAAAGATGAGGATTTATCATATCTTTACCAAGCTCTTCCACCTTGCGAGAAAGGATCGAAGCACGATATGCATTACACACAGGGCAGACCCTGTCTTTACAACGTAATTGCGGTTCATACAAAACATTGGTGGGGTCTGTTTTCTTAACTTTCACGAAGATAGTATTTCCACATATACCCATCCTTTTAGCTCTGGAGTCCTGATCAACTTCACGAATTAGCTTTTCAATGCGAAATAAAGCTCTTAACCTCCAACTATTTTTAACGGTAACAAAGCTAGATTTTTTCTCATTCTTCACGGTACATTCACACATAATTTCACCTCCAAAAGGGTCATAAAAACGGCCAAAAATAGCCACATTGTAAATTCTGTTATTTCAACTACTTAAAAAATCTGATGCCAATTGTTTCTTAGTATCAAGTCTTAAGCTTCTTCCCAAAAACAAGCCAGCCTGAAACCAAAAAAAAACCAGTGTTTGCGTGCGCTTGGTGGGCGTACTCAACACTGGTTTTTTTGTTGATATATTTAAATTATTAACTAATATAGGTAATCTTGAATTATTAGTATTTCTGATTGGGACATATAATCCTTGTCGGATTGTATTTTTTAGATTTGTTGCACTTTTTATTGCACTTTTCGTTAAAAACGCAACAAATAAGACAGATTTGGGATGGTAAGATGAGAAATGAAGTTTTGAACAATTGCTGTAAGCCATTGCCTGACAAGGCTTTTTAAAATCTAGCGCCCGTAGCTCAACTGGATAGAGTAGTGGACTTCGAATCCAACGCCAATAAACCTTGTAACATCATACAGAAACACTACTTAATATATTAATACCAACGATATTACCGTACTTTTTACCGTAATCCGGTGTCGCTTTTACCCCTTTCTAATATTTAAACTCATATAAGGTGCTCCATGCCAAAGATGTATTTTCACGCAAGCTCTAAACAATACGCCGTGTGTATCACCACAAACGGTACTCAAAAAACTCATTACCTCGGCAAAGATAAGCACGGTGCCGAAGAAAAATATCACAAGCTAATGCTGGGCTTAACCGGAAACCCCTCTAGCAAAAAATCAACCCCCATACCATTTAGACGCCTTTGCGAACTATTTCTTGATGACGACTATATGCAGCACGAGATCAGCCGGTTCAGCTACAATGATTACTTAAGAACACTGATACTGTTCTGCAAAATGTTCCCTAATATTAAGACAAACGAAATTGACCTGGAGGTTATTAGTAAATTCAAACGCTTCCTGCTTACCAAAAAGAACCAGGGATCAGTCAAGAAGAAAAACGGCGTCTCTCTTAAACGAGCAAAAAAAAATATCATGTACGTAAAGAGGGTCATTAACTGGGCTCTGGAATCCGAAACGCTACTCCCCACTGCCGTCTCTTTTCCTAAATTACGAAGAGAGATCGTGCCACATAACAAGCTCCCTGTGTTCCTGAGCCGAGATGAAATCACAGCCCTACTCTCCTATAAAGATAACATCCCAAAATATTGTAATAAAAAAGCAAAAGCAAACATCCTGCGCACCCTTGAGATCGCGCGATTCATACTCTGCTCCGGTCGGCGAATACAGGAAGTTGTCAACCTCAAAAAGAAACACTTTAATTTTAATACAAAACCAATGAGCTATCATTTAGTTGGCCACAAAACCGAAAAATCAGATCCAAAAGCCAAGGTTCCCGTGTTGTCCGATATGGCCTATAAAATGATAAAACCAATTACCGACATACTAGAGGACAACGACTATGTCTTCCACGATGGCAACGGCAAACAACTAAAGATAACTGCCGTTGCACAGTGCTTCAAAAAGATACTTAAAAACATCGGCATTAAAAACGTCGCCTTCAAAGAACTACGCCACTCATTCGCCACACACATGCTTATGTGTGGTGTAGGGCTAAAAGAGTTACAAGAGCTCCTCGGACACGCCAGCAGCAAAACTACAGAAGTGTACATACATGTTACAATGGAACATCTTGCAACCGCTATTAACAACCCTGAGTATAGCAAAATGCTTTAATAGTCCATGTGCTTGTATACATAAGACTCTTCTTTGGCAGCGCATATCTCCCTGTTTTTAATATATGTATCGATTGCCGCCTGTGAGCACTTCTTTCGCTTGCGTCTTAATTCCGCGTTGAGATTCCCGTCTTTTATTTCCAGCCGTACTGTATCTGGCCCTACGCCAAGAATGCTGGCTGTCTGAGGAATACTGAACCTGGCAGAATAATACAACACATCATCTTTCTTGTTGTTTTGTTTTTTATTGCCTTGCATCTCTACTGAGTCGTTTTTGCGGTTCATCGATAATTTCCTATCTTATGTTTCAATCCGCAGGAAAGCATGGGCACCGTCCTGTTTCCACACGGAAGCTTATAGTCTTTATGCGCCATCTTCCAGCCTCCTATCTCTACCTTTAAGGTTTATAGTCTTACACATCCCCCTGATTCTGGACGAAATTCGCTCGCTTAGCTTCTCTTCAATCGTTCCAAGTTCCAGGTTCGACGTTATTATTGTCCTCTTAAAAGGATCTGTGCATCTCCGATTTATAATCACATACAACGTCTGTAGCGCCCACTCTGTAGTTTTCTCTATCCCTATATCATCAAGTATTAAAAAAGGCGTGTCTGCGTATTTGTCTATCAAGTCTATTTCGTTCATAGGGCTGTCTACAGAGAAAGCCCTACGAATATCTAGTAACAGCTCTGCAACATTTATAAAAACAGGCAGTGTCCCAATTGCAATACGATACTCATCGCCATTCTTGATTATGTTTAACGCATCGACATGCTCTCTTAGCATTGCCACTGCCAGGTGTGTTTTGCCCCTGCCAACATCGCCAGTTATAAAGTAGTTTTTAGGTTCAAAGCCTCTGCTAAAATCCTCAAGATTAGCATTGATAAAACCCGGAGGCACCCCAGCCATACTCATAATACTTGCCACTTCCTCAGCCTTGCCCTCAAGGAACGATTCACGCTTCTCTTTGTCAAGAGCTTCTTCTGCTAGTCGTTTTGCTGTCTTTTCCTTCTCTACGCAAGTATTACACTTTTTTGCAATCTTGTATCTCAGCCATATATCCTCGAACACATGCTTGAGAACCTTGCCGCACTGGCATGTTTTATCTTCAGGCATATCTACCTTGAACATCTCAATTATTTCATTTCTACGAGGTGTGTGTAAAAGCCTAAATGCAAGCGTCCTTGCTTTATCGACAAATCCTTCAGACATTAACGACGATATCTGCTTTGTTGTAGAGTTCTTGTTTTCTTGTCTTTTTTTGAGTAGGCTTTTGTTCGATTCTTCTAACTTTCTTGCACCCATTGCTATCCTTTCTGTAGTTTGTAAACGGATCGTTAACGGTAAGGAATTTATCAAATCCCGCTTTCCTTGAAAAAAACTCATCCAAGGTCCATCTGTAGGTAAAATAATATTCGTCCTCCGTAATGATTCTTTTGTAGTTGTCGATTGCCTCGCATATGGTCTCGTGTGTGTATAGCTTCAGTTTTGCCGCTATGTAGCCCTTGAACTTTTTCAAATCTGAGTGGATGATTATTTCCGCTTTGTTCCAATGCTTAAAAATACAGAAAATATTCTTACTGTCATCACTCTCAGAAGGGATCCTATTTGCCGGATGTCTCTGATTAGCCGAATCTTGTTTGCCTCTGGGTATATATGTTTTTTTATCTGTTATTGTTTCTGTTACTGTTCCTGTTACTGTTACTGTTGTATCCATACTCCTATCGATACCCCTATCGATACCCCTATCCATTGGCAGTTTTAAATAATCGTAATGTTGTAGGAAGTCGTCTATTA
>JAIQZR010000056.1 GCA_021777035.1 Candidatus Scalindua sp.
CGCTACGGAAATGGTACGTCTAAATTCGGAGAGAAAACCAGATTTTGAAGTTTTTTTCAAATTATTGTTAATTTGAAAGGTAAAAAGGCTGACGATCGGATTCGGAAGCATCTTTAATGCTTCATTTCCGTACAGAAACTACATAACGTAACGCAGTTACTAAATATCCTTCTTGTGGTTTTGAATACAACTGTATTTGATGTGTTTTTTTAAACTATTCCCTGAATTGATCTCTACTTTAGTAAGAAATTGAAGGAGAAATGGAAGAGTGGGAATTTAAACATAAATAACGGTATTGTTGCTGAGATTTGGCAAAAAGGACAAATTCTCTCTCGTATTACGAATAAATAAATCAATTCTCATTTTATCTTTTACCTTGTAAATAGAAAGATATTTACTTAAAATCTCATCATATAATGTAGCAGTGTATGTTAGCATATTTTAGTTCCTTTTCTGCAATCAGAAAATGCCAACAGTATTAAGGATTAAATCTTTTAGATTTCATTTTTATTCTGATGAAGGAAGAGAGCCACCTCATATTCATGTAGCAACATCAGGTAGTGAATGTAAATTCTGGCTAGAACCTATTCGACTTGCTGGCAATAAAGGCGTATCTCCTCATGTCGTCCGAGAAATCGAAAAGTTAATTTACGAACACGGTGACTTATTGAAAGAGAAGTATAATGAAATCCACAACTATTGAAAAATCTGTTAATGTTGAACCATTAGCAATCAGGGCATGGTCGGAAGGTAGAATAATTTTTATTGAACTTACGGATGGCCGTATTATTGGTTTTCCCGCAAATCGATTCAGGATTTTGAAGAATGCTACAAATGAACAATTAAAAGAGGTAACGCTTCGTTTGGATGGCTATGCCTTGCGATGGGAATCTCTGGATGAAGACATTACCGTTCCCGGCATTGTTGCAGGAAATTTCCAATTACCATTATGAAGAATGCTAAATTAATTAAGTAATTGTTTAATAAGCTGAAGAAAGCTTACAAATTTTAAACCACCCCTTTCCCCTTCTTCCCGCCCGGTCAGGCCGTCTACGCGGACATAGCCATAGTTACAACGTTTGTTTGGTTTCCTACGCGCAAGCATAAAAGCAATCCATAGCGGAATAGCGGTAGCAGCATCACCGAAGCTATGAATCGTATCAGCAAGGAGTGCCACACGCCCAGATAGCAAGACAATAACAACTTGAAAAAGGGCAGTGACCAGTAATCCAAAAAATGACCACTTGATTGCCCAAATTCCCCGTTGAGTAGTAAAAATAGTTGGGTCTATAGCACCATGGGTATGGACATGAGTATGGTGTAGATGCCCGCGTTTGTTTGTTATGGAATCATTCTTTTTCTTTTTTAACATTTGAAATGTAGAAAACAACAGGAACGATAAATATATTTAAAAGGGTTGAACTGAGCAAGCCTCCTAATATCACTTTTGCCATTGGACTCTGTATTTCGTTTCCAGGTAAGTCACCTGTCATTGCTAATGGAATTAGTGCCAAAGCAGTAGTTAAGGCAGTCATTAAAATGGGGTTTAGTCTATCTAAAGAGCCTTTAATCACCGTTTCGTACAAAGCAATACCTTGACTCTGCAATACCTGATAGCGTGAAACCAATAATATCCCGTTACGTGTTGCTATTCCAAACAGAGTAATAAATCCAATGATAGAAGGAATACTCATGATTCCTGATGTAAACCAAATGCTTAAAACTCCACCTATCAGCGCCAGAGGTAAATTGAGAAAAACAATTCCTGCAAACTTGATATTTTTAAATTCCTGATAAAGCAGAAGGAATATGATAAGCAGAGACATTAAAGAGGTGAAGAATAATATTTTCGATGCCTTTGCTTCGCTTTCAAATTGTCCGCCGTATTGAATCCGGTAGTTTTCCGGTAACTGAACATTATCATCTACATTTTCTTTGATCCGGTTTACTACGCTTTTTAAATCACGCCCGGCTACATTGGCTGAAACTACAATTTTTCGCTGTACATTTTCCCGGTTAATGGTGTTTGGGCCCGTTGTTGAAATAATATCAGCTACATAATGTAAGGGAACTTTGAGTGTTGAGTATTGAGCTTCTAGTTCTGTCGGCTTGATATTAGTATCAATTAAAACGTTACGGGTATTTTCTATTTTACCCCTGTTTTCATCATTAAACCGCAATACCAAATCAAAACTTTTGTTGTCTTCAAAAACCTGAGAAACCTTTTCGCCTGCAAAAGCAATATCAATAAATTCGGTAAATTGACCTATAGAAATACCATATTTCGCAAGCATATGCCGTTTTGCCTTTATTTGTACTTGAGGAATTTCTATTTGTTGCTCCACACTGATATCCACAAGCCCTTCTATGCCTTCAATGTTGCGCTTTATCTGATTGGCTAGAGTAAACATTTTGGACAGGTCTGTCCCAAAAAGTTTAATGGCTATGTTGGCTCTTGTACCTGAAAGCATATGGTCAATACGGTGTCCTATGGGTTGCCCGATGGTAATGTTCGCTTCAGAAACAGCGCTTAATTTCTCTCGAACTTCCTTCATAAATTCTTCCTTGCTTCTTTCTGTCAGAACAAAGGGAGCATCAATTTCAGCAGCATTTACCCCTTGTGCATGTTCGTCTAATTCGGCTCTTCCTGTCCTGCGTGAAGTAATTGAGATCTCCGGGATCGACAGCAGGATATTTTCAATTCTGTTTCCAATTTTGTTTGATTCATTGAGTGATATGCCCGGCATACTGACAGCACTTACCGTTAACGTACCTTCGTTAAATTCCGGCAAAAAACTTCTACCCAAACCAAACATGAGAAAACCCGCTATAATGAAAAAAATAATGGACAATCCAAGTACTGTCTTTTTAATTATCATTACTTTTTCTAATGCGTAATGATAATATCGGTTAAGCCATCTTTCCAGCCAACTTCCTTTTGCCTGGTTTAAAAGCATTTTATCATTGGTAAGCATAAAGCTGCAAAGCACAGGGGTAAGTGTTACCGCAACCATTAGGGATGCAAACAGAGAAACGATAAAGGAGATTCCAAGCGGCCGCAACATTCTTCCCTCCATTCCGCTGAGAAAAAACAAAGGAATAAATGCAACGATGATGATAAGAGTTGCCTTAAAGATTGAAGATCGAATCTCTTTTGAAGCATCATAAACGACAACAAGTGTGCCTTTTCGTACTTCAATACTTTTTTGTGCATTTTCCCTTAGACGTTTAAAGACATTTTCCACATCAATAACTGCATCATCTACCAGAGAGCCAATGGCTATTGCCATTCCACCGAGAGACATGGTATTGATGGTTAAGCCTAAAAATTTAAGGATAATGATTGTAACTATAAGTGAAAGGGGAATAGCAACAATAGAAATGATGGTAGTTCTGAAGTTCATTAAGAACAGGAACATAATGATAACTACAAATATAGAACCCTCAACCAGCGCTTTTTGAATATTGCTTATAGAAGCCTGAATAAAATCAGCCTGACGAAATATTTTGGTGTTGATTTTAATGTCGTGAGGCAGGGTTTTGGCAATCTCTATAATAGCATTATCAATTTTTTTAGTGAGCTCCAGGGTGTTAGTACCCGGCTGTTTTGCTACGGTCATAATAATTGCCGGACTTGCTTTAAGTGAACCGTCTCCTATTTTAGGGATTGCTCCACCAATTTTAACCGCTGCAACATCCTCTATTTTTATCGGAACATTATTGACAACCTTGATTACGGTATTGCCTATCTCTTCCACTTTGTTTGTTCTTCCAAGACCTCTTATGATGTATTCATTACCAAATTCGTTCATGAAACCACCTGAAGCGTTAAGATTACTTTCTTTACTTGCTTTCAGCAGTTCGTTTAATGATATGTTGTAATATTTCATTTTTTGAGGTGACGCAAGTATTTGGTATTGCTTGTATTCTCCGCCAATTACAATTACCTGCGACACTCCTCCTGTTGCCAATAACCTTGGTCGAATATTCCAGTCAGCAATTGTTCTTAAATCCATTGGGGCCGTGCTATCTGAAGATAAACTAATAAGCATGATTTCACCCATGATGGATGATTGAGGAGCAAGTGTGGGGTTTCCAACTCCCAGTGGTAGCTTTGCGGCAATGGTTGTCAGTTTTTCGCTAACTATCTGCCGTGCCTTGAAAATATCTGTTCCCCACTCAAACTCTATCCAAACAATTGATATTCCTGCCGCAGATGATGACCTTACCCGGCGTACATTGGTGGCGCCATTGACTGCCGTTTCAATCTGAAAAGTTACTAATTTTTCGGCTTCTTCCGGAGCCATTCCGTGTGCTTCGGTTAACACTACTACCGTTGGCGCAGTAAGGTCAGGAAATACATCAACTTCCATTTTGGAAGCCGTGTAAATACCTGCTATCAAAAGCAGCGCTGATGCCACGATAATCATCAGGCGATTATGTAAGGCGTACTGTATTATTTTATTTAACATGGTTTTCCTTCAATTAGTGTTCGTGCCCATGCGCAGGCATTTTACCTGACATTGTTGCTAATTTAATTTGGTATCCTCCTTTAATGACAACTCTTTCACCTTCCTTTATACCTGCTAATACCTGTACATTCATACCATCATTGACACCGATTTCTAATTCACGCTTTTGGAATCCTTCGCCTGATGTTTGCACATAGGCAAAGTGATTTCCCTGTTCTTCTAAGAGTGCTGAATACGGTATTACCAGTGCATCTTTAATCGCATTTGTTTTTAATAAAACTTCTACAAAAGAGCCGGGAATGATTTCTCCATTATTGTTAATCTCGAAATTTACCGGAATATAATAAGCGTTATTGTCAGCGCTTTTTCCATATGAAATGAGTTTGCCATTTAAGCTGTCAGTACTGTATATTTTACTGCCGTAAGCGGTTATGAAATTCGCTGATGAAATGCTATTGAGTTTTGAGAAATACTTTTGAGGCACTTCGGCTTTTAAGATGAGCTTGCGGTTTTGGGAAACACTGGCGATGGACTGCCCTATTTCAACATACTCTCCTTCTCTTATCATCACACTTTTTATAAACCCGTGTATTGGCGACGTGATTTTGTGTCCACCAACAGTATAGTTTTTCTCAATAGTGTTAAAAGCCATTTGAGCATTTTTGTGCAGGAGCTGTGTTTCCTGAAAACGTTTTTGTGAAATGATATTGTTTTTTACCAAACCTTTGGCTCTTTCAAAATCTATTTTGCTTTTTTCATAGTTGTTTTTTGCTTCTTTGTATTTCGTGTGTAAATTGCCTTCTGTTAAACCGGCTCCTGAAATTATAAATATTGTTTCTCCCGGTTTAACAGCAGAACCAACCAGTTTTTTATTGTTTCCGAATGTTATGATACCTTTGCTTTTTGCAGTTATGGTTGTCTCGTCTCCATGTGCAGGTAATATCTGTCCTGTAGTTTTGATTATTTCAGTAAAAGGGCCTCTTTTTACTTCCCTATTGGCAAAATCTATCTTCCATGCCTGCTCTTTTAAATAAACAATCTCTTCGCCGATCGTTTGTTCTTGCTGGTTTTCTAGTGCAGTTTTCGTGTCAGGATAAACAGCGATGTTTGATATTGTTATTTTGTCTGATAACTCCTTAGTCTGAATGTCAAAGACCAACTGATATGTGCCAGAGTCTTCAGGTTTCAAAGCCAGTCGAAATATACCTGGCGATGACGGTTTTTCAGCGCTATCAGTTAATTGTTTCTTGTCCCCGATTAGACTAACAGTTACAGAACCATCCGTAATTGCTTTGAATTTTTCTCCTAATTGGGTAAAGTGGGCAGCGAATTTTGAGGCTTTCCCTACTATCAAGGGTTTAAACTCTACAAATAGTTCCGTTTTATCTGTGTAGAGAGTGTAAGCAAACGGTTCGGGCGCAACGCCTGCATGTGTTTCATCTCCGTGTAGATGTCCATGTTCAGCATTAGCGTGTTCGTGGATGTCATTATTGCAACTTGCTAATAAACCTGCAACGATGATGATTGAAATAATTGCTTTATTCATAGTTAATGATTTTAAATTATCAAAAATTTGCTTACGAATACGCAAATACTTAACGCTACAAAGCTGATAAAAAATAGATGTTATTATCATGTACATATCCTCATGTAAAAAATGTTTATAATTTTATAGTGATTTTCAGTGGTAAACATGAAATTATTTAATATCAGATATCTTAACTCCAACAAACTTTTCTATTTCCGTTATTGAAGAAAATAGTTCGCTTAAAATCTTCAAATAAGAAATTCTTGTATTTGCCAATGTCCTCTGAGCATCCAGCACCTCAAGATAATCGAATTCACCTTGCTTATACCCCTGCCTTGCAATCTTTAAGGATTCTTCCGACTGTGGTATTATGGAATAGGTGAAGAAACGGACTTGTTCACGGGTAGAGGTATATAAAGAAAATGCATTGCTCAACTGAAGTAGTAATTGATTCCTAACAACCGCTACGTCATCTTTCGCCTTGTGGGATAATGCCCTGGCTTCAATAATCTTGCCCTGGTTCCTGTTGAAAATTGGTAAAGGAAACTCTATTCCTGCCTGAACCGTATTGATATCAGATGCAGAGAGCCTCTTGTATCCTATAGTCGCGTTTATATCAGGGATAGCCATTCTCTTCGCCTCGGTAATCTTTATTACTGAAAGATCGACAACTTTCTTCCGGGCTTTCAGTGCAGGATGGTTGTTCAAAAGCAAATTATTCAGATCATCCAGATTTAATGAAGGTGTATCAGCAGTAGAAATTGGAGACAGGTTATTCAAGTCAATATCTGATACGCCCATGACGGTCTGCAGCATTTTAGCCGAATTGAGATATTTTCTTTCAGCATTTTGTACACTCATTTTAGCATTGGACAATTCGATTTCCGCCTTGAGGACCTCAATCCTGGCAATGTCTCCGATTTCAAATCTTTGGCTTGAAATAGACATTAGACTCTTCGCAATCTCTAAGGTTTCCTCTGCAAATTTCAATTTTTCCTGTGCCGTAAGGACGTTAAAGAAAGACTTTTTAACCTGTGCCGTAATATCTGCTATTGTAGTCTGAAGGTCCATTTCCATTACCTTCTTCTCCTTTTCTGCAGCTTTAACTCTCAGTTTCCTCTTTCCTCCGGTCTCCAGTTTCTGGAATAAAGCCACAGAGTTCTGACTCTGATCAAAACCTATCTTATTAGTTGGCGTTTCCTGTGTGAAGAATTTAATCGCTGGGTTTGGCAGCAGTCCTGCCTGTTTTATTCTTCCTTCATAAGAACCAATATTATGTGTTTTAGACTTTATTAAGGGATTATTATTCAAGGCAATCTCTACAGCATCTTCCAGTGTTAGATATTCTGTTTTTGTATTTGATTCCAGTGCATAAGACAATAACAGGGCCTTATCGGAACATATCGCAACATAACATACTGAGAGCATAAGTATGGATAAGCATAATAATTTCTGCATGGTCATGGCAATTACCTCTTGTTAATAATATAAAAAAGTGTGTATAAAAGCTGTGTATATAGCGTTGACTTGTTGCCTCTGCCTGTGGTTTCCATCACTAATAGACCTATTACCCATACCGCAAAACATCTTCAGTCCGGAGTAAGAATGAATGGACAGATACCATGAATTA
>JAIQZR010000057.1 GCA_021777035.1 Candidatus Scalindua sp.
GTTCTTCTTTCCTTCTGCTTCATTCGTAATCTGATCTCTCATCTGCACAGCCTTGTTAACGGCATCAAAGGCATCCTTAACCTCACCCGGCGGGTTAACACCCTTCAGGTTTACTACCTGTATATCAATTCCACAGCCATATGTATCCAGCACTGCTTCTATCTCAGTCTCTGCAATTCCCTCTATCTTCCTTCTGCCAATGGTCAGCACTTCATCAATAGACATGTCACCGACAATTCTTCTCATTACGGTTTCACTAACGTCTCTTATGATACTCTTGACATCCCTTACATTAAAGAGGAACTCTTTCAGGTTTTTAATCTTGTATCTTATTACCCAATGCACCTCGGCACAATTTCTGTCCCCTGTCAGCATGAGAGAGACATCGCTTGCACCCCTGAAGTTATAATCAATCATACTCTCTCTACCGGAACTAACCGTTCTATAGCCAAACTCCTCGTTGTATATACGCTTAACCTCTCCGACATATACTCTGTCAATACCAAAAGGCAGCTTAATGTGCAATCCAGGCCCGACAGTCTCAGTATATTTACCAAACCGTAACATTGCAGCTTCCTGATTGGCCTTTACCGTAAATACTGATGAATACCCAAGTATGATAATACCTATAACTACTGCTATTGGTATCATATACTTCTTGAAAGGGTCAAATTGTATTTTATCAAACTTGAAATCCGGTTTGTCGCCGTAACCATTCATAAATTATCTCTCATTCAAGATTACCTAAACGTTATTTCATCAAATGCTTAGGTGCAACATACTTCAAAATATGTCTCTAAGTTCAGTCTCAGGAAATATTACAAGCAATACCTATAGGTGTCAAGCTAATTATAATGATCAGGGTAGTTTATATAATTACCTTTGAGCTAAATGACCTTTGTAATCTCATCTACTTCAAAAAAAGGCAACTCTCTCTCCTCTCCACCAGCTATTATTTTTAAACCATCCTCTTTATCAGTCAATTTCCCTATCACCGAACACTCTATGTTATTTTGCATAAGCTTGCTTAACACCGCATCCTTATCAGCAGGCGCTACTACTATTAATAATGCACCGGATGCAATAACACCTAACGGATCAAGTTTATACTCAGAACACAATATTCTTGTCTCCTCTAAATACCGGATCTTCTCTTCACAAACAAGAACACCCGTATTTGAAACGCTCGCAAGTTCTAATAACCCGGTTGCCAGCCCACCTTCAGTTGGATCATGCATTGCGCGAATATGAGCTGTTTGATTTGCAATATGCGCTTCCTTGACTACGCTGATCCCAGGATCATGCAAAAAACCCTGCACCCTCTCTACAAATGACTTTCCATATTTTCCGGAAAGCTCCTGTTCTTTTTCTCTCGCAAGAAGCGCCATCCCTTCGATTGCGATACCCTTCGTCAATATAATTTCATCTCCTGCCTTTGCCTGAGAATTTGTCACTAATTTATCTTTATCCACCTCACCAAGCATATGCCCTGATATGATAGGTCTATCTAGTCCTTTTGTAATCTCCGTGTGCCCACCACAAAGAGCAATGCCTAACTCATCAGCAGCTTTCTCAATATCGTGAAATATTTCCTTCACCAATGCACTGTCTGTTCTGTTTTCCGGTAGAAAGATAGACGCAAGAAGCCATTTTGGTGTCCCTCCCATGGTTGCAATATCATTTGCATTCACATTAACCATATACCACCCAATCTTATATGACGTAAAGGTTATGGGGTCTGTAGTAGAGATAAGATACTTGTCACCAAAATCAATTACCGCAGCATCCTCACCGACTTCCGGACCGACAACAACCCTTGGATCCTTTTTCTTAATACTGCTTACCAATTCATTCAGGAGATTTGAATTTAACTTGCCGACTCGAAATGTGTTCATTTCTTTCAATCCCTCAATTCTTAAATCCCTTAATTTTTTTTATATTACATCCCGTATATCTCTCAGTCCTAATTTTTCACGACTCGCAAATGGTTCTCCGTACTGTACCCCAATCAGTGATCCAAAATACTGGCCGCAAGAACGCATTGAACCATTTACTGCCTGCCATCTCTCTTCATTATATGCATACTGAGATTGATAAGATTTTACAGCTTCGACCTTACCTTCAAATTCATCACTAATATCGACAATGAAAGCAGGAGAGAGATGTGTTCTCTGATGAGACCATAAATAATAGAGAATACGACCGGAATACCAAGGGCTACCCGTCAGTTCTGCTTTTGTAAGTTTAGCATAAAATCTTGCAGCTTCACCTATCTTCGTTGCCTGTATGTGATCAGGATGTGCATCTTCCCAATAAGGCAGGAACATAATATGAGGTCTCACTCTACGAATAACTTCAGCAAGCTTGTTCCTTGATTCTATGTTATCAAAGAGGTAACGGTTGGGGAGATCAAGATTTGTCCGGCCTGACACGCCAAGCAAGGCAGTTGCGTCATCACACTCTTCACGCCTTATTTCCGGAGTGCCATGCGGTGTCGGTTCTCCATTTGTGAGGTCTACAATGTGGACAATGTGCCCAAGTTTCAGGAATTTTATTATACTGCCTCCCATACCCGCTTCTACATCATCAGGATGTGTGCTTACGGCAAGAATGGTTGTTTTAGAATCTGACATTATGCTATTATCTAAAAGCCAGGGAACAGATGCGGTTTGAACGGTTTAAGCCGTTCAAACCATTTTATTTAACTTCAGGCACTTTTAACTTGGAACTTTTTTGTTAGATATTAAAACAGGCTTGTTTACCGGAAACAGGATCATCGCTCAGTACATTATTATCAATTAGCAAATTAACGGCTTTTTCGGTAATGGCTTTACTATTTGTATAAAATCCAATGTACCCTCCGTGATGTTCCTGAGAAGTCAATTCCTGTGCTATCAACGAAATATTGATATTTTTATCTTTAATAATTGAAATCCAATTATTACGAATTATGTCTGCATTCTTTGTCCGGATATGCACATTATCCGCAATCTCCTCAACAGGTGTGTCTGCTACACCTATAACAAATATCTGGTCTGCAGAGGCGGCCAATTTAGTGTATCTTTCACGATGTTCCTTAAACCTGCTTAATTCTTGAAATCCGGAATATAAGGAACACCGTTTTTTATGCAAGTTCAACGTATCTTCGATCACCTTACTCATCATCAACAACGTCCTCATTGACGTTGTAAAATGGCATTCACCGTCTAGAAAGTCAAGATGCAAGTCTTCAAAAAGAGGAATGGGATTATGAGACGCTGTTAAAGTTCTCACCTCCACTATAAGGTCATGAAAAATGTTGTTTTTATCTAACATAAATGTATAGCCCTTTACAATTACCAGAAAATATAAAATTACTCTTCTATCTCAAATTTCCCTTGCTGATGTTTAAACCTGGGATTACCAAGATCCTGAACCAATTCCGTGTACTCTTGTACTGACACATCGTTATACCAGTATCCGGTAAATCGTGCAGTATTCATAAAAACTACAAATAGGCCAACTACGAGACCGGCATAGACCGCATAATGAACCTTCTTGCCAAATCCCAAAAGTTTCATATCCAGTGCGCCATTTACCGGACATGAGTCAACACAATCATAGCATCCCAGACACTCTACATCATAAACAATATTCTTTTTTTCCACCTCTATATAAACAGGGCAGGCGACCGTACACTTACTGCAATCGATACATGCCTTTTTATTTCTCACTATCCTGGTTGGACTAGCCCATCCCAGGATACCTATCAAAGCGCCATACGGGCAAAAATATCGGCACCAGTAATTCTTGTTGAAGATGGAAAAAAAGAAAATTATCGATAGGATAATTAACGCAAGCAGGGAAAGATCAAGGAAAAAATGCATCATCTTAATATCTGCAACTTTCATATATGGGGCCTTGGCAAAAATCATCCCAATCTGAGCTGCCGACATCTTTATCACAATGTTAACGGCAAAGAAAGCCAAAAGGGTATACTTCCACGCACGCGCGATAGCATCTTCTACACGGGCTGGCCAAATTTTCCTGGGCAGGACAAAAGGTATGATAATAGCCGCAATCATAAAAGGGAAGATATACTTCATGCCTGGTGATTTAAATGATGCAAACGTTCTCATATTCAGAAGCATCAAGGTGACTATCGGTGTTGTTATCATGCTGAGACCACAGGTAAGTTTCACCGGAAACTTTTCCAACCAATAGCTGACCCCCCTGCTGCATTTAGACTTTAGCCAATCACCAAATCTCCATGCCCACTCCGACATCGTACCAACCGGACATATCCAGCTGCAAAAACCCCTTTGAAAAAGAAACGATGTTACCAGGATAGAAGCAAATATTATAAAACCCGCAGGATGCAATGGGTCTACCGCCCCAGTACCCAGAAAATACTTAAGCCCCATAAATGCACCTATAGGCAAAAATGCCTCTATCCCTGGCGGTCTTGCCACAAAAGCAGTAACACCGCCGGATTCACAATATCGCACAAACAGATAAAACGACCATCCAATGTAAATTGTTATAATAAAAAACGAAATCTGTGAAAACCATCTAAATCGAAGCGAAGTGATCCATGATGATTTCTTCTTTTTTGATACCGGTGATTTACCGGGTTTCTGTATCGAATCTTCTGTTAGTACAGCCAAGACACTCTCCCATTTCAGTAACAAGTACGCAATCGCCTGAAACACATAAGGGATACGCACTGTAAAATTCTTAAAATTCTCCTGTTTTCTTCAAAATAACCACCTGTTTAAGGTGCGAAATATATCATAAACCGTGATATAAAAGTGTCAAGTATTTTGTTTAAGACCCACTTATACTCAAAATAGTAAGATCCTATTACTGGCAAAATATATGGAGTGCATCATCCCCGTCCGAACGGCCAGGCCGGGCAGGCGTGATGATGCATATTAAAGCGGTGACACGGTCACCGCACTCCAAAAAAAATACCCAGCGCCTCTCATCACCTCCCCCATCTATAATTAACAGATCAGGATAACATTACATAAAAGATACTATACTGCTAGGTAACTGATAAGAATACACTTGCAACATTTCAGATATGCTCTAAAATCCTTTTCTATACAGAAACGGAAGAAGTGCTTATCACCAAACCTATTGGCAATTACTTCCTGGGGCGTAAGCTGAAAAAACAAAAATAGGATAGAGAATTTTCTGTTAATTATAAAACCTACTACTGGTAAACAATAAATGGCTCAATCAACGAACAATCTTGCATCCTATATCTGGTCACTGGCCGACCTGTTGCGCGGCGACTTTAAACAGAGCCAATATGGCCGGGTAATCTTGCCGTTTACTCTGTTACGGCGCCTTGAAGGTGTATTGGAAAAGAGCAAAGAGAAAGTACTGACAGAATATGAAAAAGTAAAAAAGAAGAACCTGCCGGAAGCGGGCGAAGAAAAATTGCTGTTACGTGCTACGGGAGGTTTATCATTTTTTAATATCTCGAAAATGGACCTCTCCAAACTAAGTGAATCCGGTATAAAGGATAACCTGGAATCTTATATTCAGGGCTTCTCCAAAGATGCCCGCGAGATATTTGAGTACTTTAAGTTTGGTGAGTTTATCGGCCAGTTTAATGATGCCAACCTGTTGTATAAGGTTATGCAAAGAGTCAGGAAAATGGATTTAAGCCCTAAGGCAATTTCCAATCATGAAATGGGTCTGGTGTTTGAAGAGTTGATCCGTCGTTTTGCTGAAAGCTCTAATGAAACCGCAGGGGAACACTTTACCCCGCGCGATATTGTTCGCCTCACCACCTCGCTGGTGTTTATGGAAGATGACGACGCCTTAACAATGGCGGGTATCATACGCATCATCTACGATCCCACAGCAGGTACTGGCGGCTTCCTCTCTTCAGGTATGGAATACGTGCATGAGTTAAACCCTCAGGCAGTTGCCAGGAACTCAATCCGGAGAGTTACGCTATCTGTAAAGCGGATATGCTGATCAAAGGACAGGACGTCACCAATATCAAGTTTGGAAACACCCTTTCCGGTGACCAGCTCTATGCCGATAAATTTGACTACATGCTATCCAATCCTCCTTTTGGCGTTGATTGGAAAAAGATTGAACAGGATATAAAAGACGAAAACAATCTCAAAGGTTTTGATGGACGTTTTGGTCCGGGGTTACCCCGTGTATCTGACGGCTCACTCCTGTTTCTGCTGCACTTAATCAGTAAATTGAGGGACGCTTCCGAAGGGGGTGCCCGTATCGGTATTATTCTCAACGGCTCACCTCTTTTTACCGGCGGCGCGGGATCGGGCGAATCGGAGATACGTCGCTATATATTAGAAGCTGATCTATTAGAAGCCATTGTCGCGCTTCCTGCCGACATGTTCTACAACACCGGTATTGCCACCTATGTCTGGGTGCTGTCTAATAAGAAATCAAAGGAGCGTAAAGGCAAAGTTCAACTGATTAATGGAGTCAACCTCTATGGGAAAATGCGTAAATCTTTAGGTTCTAAACGTAATGTAATGGGAGATGATGATATTGCCACTATTACCCTCTGTTTCGGCAATTTTGAAGTGATCGATGCCCGTGAACTGAACAAGCCGGTAGATACAAAAAGCAATCGCGGACGTCAATCGGAAAGCTCGAAGACGGAAGCGCCGAAAACCTTTGGCAGTAAGATCTTTAACACGTATGAATTTGGTTATCGCCGTATCACTATTGAACGCCCCTTGCGTGAATCCTACCAGTTTAGTGATGAACGCATTGAAGAGCTGCAATTTGCCCCCAAACCCTTAAACGCGGCGATGAAATGGGTATACACTGAATACGGAAGCAACTGGACTGACGATATTGATTGTGAACGTTATGGAGAGTTAATTGAACACGAAACAGATATTCGCACACATATCAAAAACCACTTTAACGAGCTGAAAGAGAAACAGATTAAAGATCTGTTGGATAGAAAAATCTGGTTAAACCAGAAACTGATACAATTAAAAGCCAGACAACTGCAAAAGGCAATTGGTTCAGGACAGTATGGTAACATGAATGGTTATGATGATGCCATTAAAACTACAGGCATTAAGTTAGAGACCAATGAGAGGAAACAGATAACCGTTGCAGTCAGTTGGAGGAACCCGGATGCGGAGAAAGTCATTAAGAAAATCCATAAGGGCAAAGCCAATCCTGTTTACGGATTGTTTAAGGTGGATGGCAAAGTGATTGAATACAAGGCGGATGGTGATCTGCGTGATAACGAAAACGTAGCCCTTGATCCCTCCAAACCCGTTAACGAAATCAACGAAGCCTACTTTGCCAAAGAGGTTCTACCTCATGTGCCGGATGCCTGGATTGATGCCGGGAAAAAAGATGAAAAGGATCAGGAGATTGGTATTGTGGGATATGAAATTCCTTTTAATCGCCATTTTTATGTGTACCAACCGCCACGGGATATGGTGGATATAGATGCGGATTTGGATAAGGTGAGCGGAGAGATTATGGAGTTGCTTAAAGAGGTACATTCGTGATGACGAATTGGCATGGATGTAACATGTGTAGGATGGGCAAAGCGAAGCGTGCCCATCTATCTGTTCCATCAATAACACCCAAAGATGGGCACGGCAAGCCTTTGCCCATCCTACAGTGTGTGGGGTATTCATAATGACGGGTAGATACCAAGCGTATTCGGAGTATAAGGATTCTGGGGTTGAGTGGTTGGGGAATGTACCGGAGCATTGGGGACGAAGCAATCTGGGATTTGAGTGTTCTGTAAAAGCGAGATTAGGTTGGAAGGGACTTAAAGCTGAAGAATATGTAGAGGAAGGTTATATTTTTTTAGCAACTCCAAACATTAAGAAAAAGGAATTTGATTTCGAGAATGTTAATTATATTACTAAAGGGAGGTATGACGAATCTCCAGAAATAAAATTAGAGGTTGGGGATGTTCTGGTTACAAAGGATGGATCAACCACAGGAACAACTAACATCGTTAGAAGGTTACCAAGTCCCACTACAGTTAATAGTTCGATAGCAGTGTTACGCAGTAATGGTAGAATAAACAGTCTTTATTTATATTATTTCTTTGTATCGACCTATACACAAAATGTTATTAAGCGTATGCAAGGGGGAATGGGAGTTCCTCATCTATTCCAGGCAGATTTAAGGAAGTTTAAACTTCTAATGCCTCCATTGGAGGAACAGCTTGATATTGCTTCATATATTGAAAGTAGAATACCTATGTTTGAATTACTATTAGAAAAAGCGACCTTGGAAATAAGATTACTACAAGAACGCCGGATCGCCCTAATCTCCGCTGCTGTTACCGGAAAAATAGATGTCCGCAACTGGAAGTCCCCGTAAAATGTAGGATGGGCAAAGGCGTAAGCCGTGCCCACCAATAATACAAAATCATGCGGGTCAAGAAGATGGTATGGTGATACAATGGAAATGCTGCGTTATAGCGTTCAAATGGGTAGGTGTGGGATGATGGAATAAGACGGATTTGATGGATTTGATGGGCACGCTTCGCTTTGCCCATCCTACGGTTGCCATTAATACGATTTGCCCGTAATACGGTTTGATTATTTGGTATTAATTGAGGTACAACATGGAATATCGGCGTTTTTATCAATCGGGTGCGATCTATTTCTTTACGGTCGTGACGGAGAATCGGGAACCGCTATTAATTGATAATATCGAACGGTTGCGTGCCGCCTTTCGTCTATGTTTATCCCGTTACCCTTTTGAAATTGAGGCGATTGTGGTGTTACCGGATCACCTGCACACATTATGGAAACTGCCTGAAGGTGACAAAGATTTTTCCCGACGCTGGATGGTGATTAAACGCAAATTTTCATCCGGCCTGCCTTGTGGTACTGTAAATGCCTCCAAGGCGAAAAAACGGGAGAAGGGCATCTGGCAACGGCGTTTCTGGGAACATTATATACGCAATGAGGAAGATTGGAGAAGACATGTGGATTATATCCACTTTAATCCGGTTAAACATGGTTATGTTTCTGAACCACAGGATTGGCCATATAGTTCTTATCCTCAAGCTGTTCGCAAGGGTTGGTATGAAACAGACAAATTACGTGAAGAAGATTTCAAAGATATGGACTTTGAGTAATATGTTGTAATTGAAATCGTGTGTAATGGATGCGATGGGCACGCTTCACTTTGCCCATCCTACGATTTGCCCGTAATACGGTTTGCAATTTGGTTATCTGGGGTTAATTGAGATGCGGCGTGGAATATGGACGGTTTTATATAACCGGTACAATCTATTTATTTACACTGGTGACGGACAATGTAGGATGGGCAAAGGCTATAGATTTTCAGTACTACTATCGGCATGAATGATATCAAACAACGAAGACTTCAACTGCCCCTGACGAGCCATCAGGATTTACGTGTGGGTGATTGCGTACCGTTTTACTTTTGCCCACGTTCCATCATGCTTTACTTAATTTATCAGGGTAATCATCCTGAGTTGTCCTATCGGGATGGACAACGTCATATTATTCATCTGGAGGCTGATCTTCATACTACAGCGAAATGGGCAGAACAGAATCAGAAACGTTGGGCATTTACCCTTTCAAATGCGGGTTCGTTTTTCTTTGAAGATCGCTGTAATCTGACTCAATTAAGTGAGATTGACTGGAATGCTGTCCAGAATGATCAATGGGGCGGCAGCGGAGCCTCACCATCAATCAAGGAAGGAAAACAGGCCGAATTTCTATTGGAAAACAGTTTTCCATGGTAACTGGTCGAACGTATTGGCGTATATTCAAAAGCGATGTCTCACCAGGTGTTGAGCGCCTTGCCGGCTAATGGTCATTGTCCACAAATTGATCTAAAAACAGACTGGTATTATTGATAAGGGGAGCTAAATAATGATAGAATACAAAAGCGGAGACATTTTGAGAGAAGATGTTGAGGCGCTAATTAACACCGTCAATTGTGTAGGTGTGATGGGGCGTGGTATTGCGCTACAATTCAAAAAAGTCTTTCCGGAAAATTTCAAGAATTATGCTGCGGCCTGTAAACAGAAAGAAGTTCAGCCCGGTCGGATGTTTGTATATGAAACCGGTTTGCTGACCAACCCTCGCTACATCATCAATTTTCCTACCAAACGGCATTGGCGTGGGAAGAGCCGGATGGAAGATATCAATGCCGGACTCAAAGCATTGGTGGAAGTCATTCATCAATATAACATCAGATCAATTGCCATTCCACCTCTAGGTAGCGGTTTAGGGGGACTGGAGTGGGCAGACGTTAAGCCGTGCATTGAAACAGCATTAAATCCACTAACTGAGGTCCGGGTAATGATCTACGAGCCTGTTGGCGCACCACGGGCGGACAAGATAGTGCACAACCGTGAGGTGCCTAAGATGACAGCCGGGAGAGCGGCACTCGTGGAACTCTTGAATCGTTATTTGAATGGTTTACTCGATCCATTTGTAACACTGCTGGAGGCACACAAACTGATGTACTTTATGCAGGAAGCCGGAGAACCTTTGCGACTCAAATATCAGCAAGCCCACTATGGCCCCTATGCCGAGAATCTTCGCCATGTCTTTAACGCTATTGAAGGTCACTTAATTTCCGGCTATGCTGATGGTGGCGACACACCCGATAAACAACTTAAATTAGTACCGGGTGCTAGTCAGGATGCCACTGCTTTCCTGAAACAACATGCGCAAACCCGAAAACGGTTTGACAAAGTCTCAGAACTCGTTGAAGGCTTTGAGTCGCCATTCGGCATGGAACTGTTGTCTACGGTACACTGGGTGATCAAAAACAACAATGTTCACACCTTGGAAGATACGGTAAAACACACCTATACCTGGAATGCCCGGAAACAACAATTTACCCGGAGGCAAATTGCTTTGGCCATTGAAAGACTGGTAAAAAAAGGCTGGATAGACAAACTTGAAGCGCAAGAGCAATGATGCACAAAGCGCAGACGGATTTGATGGGCACGCTTCGCTTTGCCCATCCTACGGTTTGCTGAGGTGCGGCGTAGGATATGGACGGTTTTATATAACCGGTACAATCTATTTATTTTCGCTGGTGACAAACAATGTAGGATGGGCAAAGGCGAAAGCCGTGCCCATCACAAAAAACAGAAATATTATGAATGACAAATCAACCGAAAGTGTGTTTCAACGCGACATGATCAACCAGATGGTTACCAACGGCTGGCTGTTGGGTAAACCGGAAAACTACAACCGTGGCCTGGCGCTGTGTGAAGAAGATATGTTAGGTTTTGTCAAAGAAACACAGGATAATCAGTGGCAAAAATTCTGCAAGTTATACCCCAATAATCCAGAGCAGAAGTTTTTGGAACGTGTTGCTTCGCAACTGAACAAAGCTGATCCAAATGCTGCCAACAGGGAGATGCGTACTTTTGGTACCTTGGGCATATTGCGACATGAACTGCGTGATCGCGGTACCCGTTTCACTCTATGCCAGTTTAAGCCGGAGCATGATCTGAACCCGGATACCCTAGCACGTTATGAGAAAAACCGTATGCGGGTAGTGCCTGAGTTGGTGTATAGCCCCAAGGTCCGGGGCATAAATACCTGATCCAGCACAGTGCCTGTTCGGGTAAATCTAACTCGATTGCCTGGACGGCCCATCAGTTATCATCACTCCATAATCAGACGGGTAATAAACAGTTTGATTCGGTGATTATCGTAACTGACAGAAACGTGCTGGATGCCCAACTGCAGGATACTATCTATCAGTTTGAGCATGTAGATGGCGTGGTAGGTAGAATCAACAAGGAGGAAGGTGACGGCTCAAAATCTGAAAAGCTGGCCTCTGCCCTGGTAAGCTCACAACCGATTATTATTGTCACGATTCAAACCTTCCCTTTTGTATTAAAGGCGATTGAAAACAGCGTTAGCCTGAAGGAACGAAACTACGCGATAATTGCCGACGAGGCCCATTCTTCACAAACAGGATCTACAGCACGGAAATTGAAAGAGGTGTTGATGATCGAAGGAAGTGATGAAGAAGAGCTGACAGCAGACGATATACTGGATGCTGCTGTTGCCTCGCGTCGCGCTTCCCGTAATCTCAGTTATTTTGCCTTTACGGCAACACCAAAGACAAAAACGCTGGAACTGTTTGGCCGTCTGCCGAATCCGGATGGACCACCTTCTAAAACCAATTTGCCGGAATCCTATCATGTATATAGTATGCGTCAGGCGATTGAGGAAGGTTTTATTCTGTAGCTGGGGTCATAGCTGGGGTCAAACCTTGATTTGTGATTAAGAAGGCAAACAGTTTTAAAAATGATAAGGATAGAATAAACGTCGAAGAGCTGTTCAAAAGGTTTTCTCCAGAGACTATTATTACGGTGATATAAATTCGTGTAAATTCGT
>JAIQZR010000058.1 GCA_021777035.1 Candidatus Scalindua sp.
TTATTATCTTTATTACTTCCACATGTACCAACCTTTCCTCCTTATAATATGTTAATCAGAATTTACATATTATAAGACCTGTTACTTTGTGTGGTACACTTTTGCTTTGCCGCCTGGTACACTTCTACGATACCAAAATCACCAATAAAGGATTTGAATTTTTCCCGGCTGATTAAATTTGTGGGAGACGCCAATACGGAACTGGCACGTTATGACGGGCTTTTACAGGGAATAGTAAATCCTCAAGTTCTTTTATCACCATTAACAATGCAGGAAGCTGTACTTTCATCCAGGATCGAGGGAACACAGGCCACACTTGACGAAGTATTAGAACAGGAAGCTGGCTTAATAGAGAATAAGTCTGTGGAAAAAACCCAGGATATACAGGAAATAGTTAATTATAGAAAAGCGCTCATGCTTGCAAAGGATGTATTAAATGAACAGCCGATAACACTTTCGCTGGTCAGGCAAATGCACAAGATACTTCTTGATAGTGTTAGAGGGAAGGATAAATTACCCGGTGAATTCAGAAAAGATCAAAACTGGATTGGGCCGTATGAGCACATCTACATCAATGCCTTCGATATACAATTGCTATCGTTCATGCGCAGTTTGAGCTTATTCACCCTTTTAAAGATGGTAACGGAAGAATGGGCCGTATTATGATTCCTCTATTCTTATTTAGAAAGAAAGTCTTATCTTCACCGATGTTTCATTTAAGTGCATACCTGGAAGAGAACAGAGAAGAGTATTATTCAAGGTTTAACTCAATCTCAGCAAAAGATGACTGGAATGGATGGATTGAATTTTTTCTGAAGGCTGTAGCTATACAATCAAATCGTAATTCCGATAAAACAAAAGAAATTATGAATCTTTATGAGGAGATGAAAAGTAAAATTGTTGAAACTATCCATTCCCAATACTCAATACATATGCTTGATGCTTTATTTGATCGTCCTATTTTCCAGACAAGTGATTTTATTCAACGGACAAGTATTCCTAAACAGACAGCTATACCGCTATTGAGACAGCTTCGAGACGCTGGATATCTTAAAGCACTACGAGAGTCTAGCGGCAGAAAGCCTGCAATTCTGGCTTTTCCGGCTTTGCTTAACATTGCAGAAGGGAAGAAAATACTGTAACTGGTATTTGTGTTCAATAGAATATACGACGACCCGTTTGTGTCCTGTAAAGCGTAAATTACGGGACACAAACAGCCTTGTGTATGACAAGCAGGACACAAGTCGTAACATATTTGTTTTCAATAAGTTATGGAAATATGAGCAGCGACTGTTTCAAAGCCCAACGCCAAATTGTCGCACAAATCGCAAAAGAGCAGACTTTGGTGAATGCCAACAAACAACTCATTGAAATCTTTGAACAGAAGATAAAGGACAGAATTGCTAAGGTTTGGGGAGAGTAATGGAAGAATCTTTGTATCTATTCACCGCAAAGCAAAGGACGCAAAGTTGATATTTAAAAGAAATACTGATGTAACGATTATTAGAACTGCATATTTTCCTGCTCCACTTTTTTATGTTTTTCTTTGCGATCTTTGCGTCTTTGCGGTGATAAAATAGTTACGAATCTTTTAACTATAAAATCAGGTCTTCGGCAGTTTTAAAAATGCACAGGTAGGAGCCAACTCCTGCCCGCCAGTACCGAACAGTACGTTCGGGCGGGTTGGCGATCGAATTATTGCAGATAAACGCTTACAATCGCCGTCAGGAGACGGCTCCTACCAGGTTTTTTGCTCGTTCCCAAACTCCAGTTTGGGAACGAGTCTTGAAGAACCGGTGCATGAACATTATCTATCTCAAAAAGGCTTGGAGTTCTGTTTGGAATACGACATTACAAAACTAAGCAAACAACCAAACTATGCAGAGATTGAAAAGATATTTGAAGAACTAAAAAATGAATATTCACAGGAAGAAACAGTCGCCACCTAAAGCCACACATAAAAAACAAAGAAATAAAGGGTCAACGTCTCAATAAAACTACAACTACATATAGGAACAAATCAATGTCTTTTGTGCTAGCTCAATAATTCGGTAACTCTTTGTAGTATGTCAAAAGAGTTCTTATTGTGTAAATCTTGCACAGCGAAGGAGGTATCACAAGGGAACCTTTTTTTGTTGTTGCGTGTAGTAACGTATGGTACATAAGGTGCTTATGTGAATATGTGGCAAGTGCAGATAAAATGGCATATATATTGCGGCTCAACCAAGATGTGCGTTTTTATTGACACTAGGAGCAGGGATAACAAGCCAAAGATTAGGATGGAACTTATTACCGTTTACGGGTAGAATGCGAGGGCATGAAACCATTAGACGACTATATCAAAGAGCAATTAAATGGACATTTAGATAAAATTGAACAAACCCTTGATGCGGATGTCGTTTCAATAATAAGTCCTATTCTCTATGGCTTAGATGTGAGTGTTCGAGATGCAATAGAATCGATTGAAAAAAAGAAAAATACGTTAGCCGTAATTCACGATACTTCTGGAGGTGTTCTTGAGGTTGTCGAACGGATTGTTGGTTGTATACGCCATTTTTATAAAGAAGTCATTTTTATTATTCCAGACAGAGCCATGTCCGCCGGAACGATTCTGGCTTTATCCGGAGACAGAATATTGATGGATTATTTTTCTTGTTTAGGCCCCATTGATCCTCAGTTCGAGAAAGATGGTAAGCTTGTTCCGGCATTATCGTATTTGAACCAATTTGAGCGTCTTAACGCGAAAGCAGAAAATGGTACTTTGACGTCAGCTGAATATGCCCTTTTAAGCAAGCTGGATTTAGGTGAATTATATCAATTTGAGCAGGCAAGAGAGCTTTCGTGCGAATTACTGGTTAAATGGCTAACAAATTATAAATTTAAGAACTGGACAAAAACAAGAACGAAGCAAACGCCAGTTACAGATCGGATGAAAAAAGAGAGAGCCGATGAAATTGCTAAGGCGCTGAATGATAATGAACGATGGCATTCTCACGGACGTGGAATTGACAAAAAGACGTTGATGGATGAAATAAAGCTGGAAATTGAGGACTATACCGAGATAGATGGTTTGGGCAAAACAGTTCGAGAATATATTGAGCTATTGAAGGATTATATGCAGAGGGGCAAATTGGGTTATTTTGTTCATTCGAGAGGATGTTATTATTAATATGAAAAAAGAAGAATTTGATAGAAAAACGATTATTCAGAAGAATACCAAAATTGACAGGGTGTTAGTGGAAAAAGCAGAAGCATTTGAAAAGAAACTTTTGGGGTTTGGGGAGATCACTAAATCAAGATATACTTTAACACAACCCTTGAATACTTCAAATACCCATTTTTTCAATAAGTAAACTTTTATAAATCTAATAAACCTTGGGACACTATACCTAATTAATTGGCACGTGGTAGATGAAGTCATAAAACTATAGTTTTTCGCAGCAGTGTCCGGTTAGCTTTTTGCACGTAACACGTAGGGCAATCCTTTAGGTTTGCTTTTGTACATTAATCGCAAGGCTAAAGCCTCGCCCTACGTATTTTCCGACAGATCTGGTATAAAAAAACTTACTCGCAAAAATCTAACCGTAGCTGGGGTCAAACCTTGATTTGTGATTAAGAAGGCAAACAGTTTTAAAAATGATAAGGATAGAATAAACGTCGAAGAGCTGTTCAAAAGGTTTTCTCCAGAGACTATTATTACGGTGATATAAATTCGTGTAAATTCGT
>JAIQZR010000059.1 GCA_021777035.1 Candidatus Scalindua sp.
CTGCCCGAATAGGTACAGGCGGGGAAACATGCCATACAAAATATTATATTTTTTTACTCGTAGGTCGGGTTTCCCCGCCTGAATAGCGAAGTCGGGCAGGTTACCCGACATTTTTTAACAGACATCATGAAGGCAAAAAAATTTGCCGAAGGCTTAACTTGCAGACAAATTCTTATTCGGCGCAAATCAGAACTTCCTTGCGTCTGTTAGGCCATGTCTGCTCAGATGTGCGAATTTTTTTTTTAATTCTGTTGTTGGTCTTGAAATAAAATAAAAGAGATGAATATTGGAACAAAACTAAATATCGAGTTTATAGAAAAAAAAATGCGGTTATCAAGTAAGCTGGTGGGAATAGAGGAAGACAAGTACATAATTATAAAAATACCTTCCATGCTGACTGGCTTGGACATATTGAATAAAGGAAATGGGATTATTGTAAAATATCTTGAGAAAGGTACTGCATTTGTTTTCACTTCATACATACTTCAACTCATTTCAAGCCCGGAAATGTTACTGTTTGTCGAGTACCCCAAAAAAATTGAGGATCACAATATTCGTGATAAACAAAGATTAGATTGCTATTTGCCTGCCCATATAATACCGGATGGTGGATCAGGCAAATATGATATTGAGGGTGCTGTTACAGACATCAGTAAAGGTGGATGTAAATTTATTGCTTTGAAAGAGTCACTAAGAGACAACGATATCCAATTGGAGATAGACAGTGAAGTCTTGATCAGTTTTAATCTGCCTGGATTAGAGCAACCGTTGACGGCAACCATGTTAGCAAAAAACAAATACTTCAGTAAGAGTGTAGATAGTTTAAATATTGGGTTTAGGTTTACTAAAATGGATGAAAAAGTAAAAACAAAACTCGTTTACTTCCTTTCAAGCGTTGTAATCTAAGGAGTAAACTCCGTATACCGGTTTTCATCAATTCTGCTTACTTCGGTTAATTTCACCATTAGTTTCTCTTCTTTTGTCTTCGACTTAATTATTGCTAATTCGTTGAAGTCACGAAAACAACCGAATATGAATTATAAAAAAGCCTCTGTGTCAATAATAGTTGGATATTTTCCTTGTAATAATTTACCGCACAGGTAGCATGCCACTATGAGAAAAGATAATCAGTAGCGTTTGGTCAGGTTTTTGCGTGATGATTAGTGAAATTTAAATTGTCTTAAAGAATACGACGTGTAGGCTCTATAGCAAAAACCATAAAGTACGTTGTGGTTACCATAGTAGAAGTTAAATAAAATTTATAATATAACAGGAGGAGAATATTATGAAAGAAACGAAAATTATGGTAGTTGAAGATGAGATTGTTGTTGCTGAAGATATTAAGGAAATGTTGATAGCGCTCGACTATACTGTTTGTGCCGTGGTAAGGACTGCGGAAGATGCTATAAAAAAGGCCGAAGAGAATAAACCGGATTTAATTATTATGGACATCGTGTTAGCTGGTGAGATGGACGGAATTACGGCTTCTGAGTTGATCTGTTCGACTCTTAACGTACCGGTAATTTATTTTACTGCCTACACAGGTAAAGAGTATGTAGATCGGGCGAAATTAACAGCACCGTATGCGTATCTATTCAAACCGGTTGAGTCTATGGAATTGAGTATCAGCATTGAATTGGCTTTGTATAAACATTCAATGGAAATGGAGATAAAGGACAAAAATATTCGATTAAAACAGATGATGAGTTGCACTATTGACACTATTGATAAAATGATAAGTATTAAGAACCCTTTTATTGGTGACCATCAGCTTAGTACCTGCAAGTTATCCATGGCAATTGCGGAGGAGATGGCTCTTCCACAGGATCGAATTGATGGAATTGGACTTGCGGCAAAAGTCCACGACATAGGTTTGATAAATATACCATTTGAGCTTTTCAGCAAGCCCACACTATTGAATGTGGCTGAACACAGAGTATATGAAAGCCATTCTAAAACGGGCTATGATTTGTTGAAGGATATAGATTTTGACTGGCCTATAGCAGAAACGGTGTTGCAATGCCACGAGAGAATGGATGGCACTGGCTATCCTTCCGGTTTGAAGGAGGAAGATATCCTTCTTGAAGCAAAAATAGTTAGTGTTGCCTCTTTTGTAGACTGTTATGTTAAGGGGCGTCCAAACATGCCACCAATCAGTATGGATGAAGCTTTGGGAAAGTTAACACAAAGAAAAGGTATTCATTTCGATTCCGATGCGGTAGATGCCTGCGTGAAGGTTATTAAAGAGGGGGGCTTTGTACTTGAACTGCCAAAAAAATATGAAGTGTTATAACTTTTTGCTCTTAGTGATTTTTACTTTATTTTATACCGCTTAGCCTAAAGCGGGATCTGGCATTTTCTTCCGGGCCAGATCTTACTCTGTTGGTTCCCAAACAGATTGCTAATTACCGCCAATTTCGCTCCAGTCTGTTAAACTACCGTTTCTAAAGCTGAACTTATAGAACAAGCTTGGATCAGATAGTGGACTTCTACGGACTTTCCAGATTGTAAATTTTCCGTATTTTGTTGTGTTTTCATAGAAATAATCATGAGGCTGAATACCTCTTCCGACCACCTCAGCAACCTGGCTTAATGTCATTCCGATTTCTATCAAACCCTGACTGCCAACCTTTTGTATCACTATATCTTCAGTTAATTGAGCGCATCCTGCCAATTTCAAACACAATATTATTAAGACAATGCCCATACATCTTTTTATGGTTTTCATATCAGGATTCAATGTACCCTCTACCGGCCATAAATCAACAAAAAAATATATTTGATCTTTTAGGCCAGACCAGTATCTGGATATTTTACTTTTTTGTGCTCTGGTGTATTTGCGGTTAAACCTGCTCTTTCTTCATTTCATCTTCATACAGAGGTGACATTTGCCAGCATCTGTCTATTACCTTTGGTAGTGTTTCCAGGAAATAGTCAACGTCCTCTTCCGTATTGTCCTTTCCAAGGCTCACGGTAATTGAACCGTGGCATACGTCCGGCGGTACTCCAATAGCGGTAAGAACATGAGATGCTTGAAGATCCGGAGAACTACATGCTGAACCGCTGGCGATTGCGATACCTTTGTGATTTAAGAACAGGACGAGTGATTCTCCTTCTGCAAAAGATATCCAAAAGCTCACGTGTCCGGGAAGCCTCTGTGTCAGGTGTCCGGTAAAATGTAGATACTTTATTTTATCCGGAAGCGCTTTTATAATTTTGTCGCGAAGCGGAGTAAGATGTTCTATTCGTGATGTCATTTCTGTCTTGGCAAGTTCGGCTGCTTTACCCATTCCTACAATTGCCGGTATGTTGTCTGTGCCAGGTCTTAGGCCCCCTTCCTGTGCGCCACCTTTAATGATGGAAACAATTTCAGTGCCTTCTTTTACATATAAGGCTGCAATGCCCTTTGGGCCGTAAAATGTGTGAGAAGTCATGCTTAATGAATCTACCCCAAGTTCTGTTACGTCTACCGGGATGACTCCTGCTGTCGCAATCGCATCGGTATGAAAAATAATACCCTTTTCCTTCGTTATCTTTCCTATCTCCTCTATAGGTTGGATTACGCCAATCTCATTATTTGCATGCATAATTGAAACAAGGAAAGTGTCCTTGTTTATAGCTTTGGCAACATCTTCAGGGTCTATCAGGCCGTCTTTATTTACCTTTATATATGAAACCCTGAAACCGTCTTTCTCCAGTTCTCGTGCAGTGTATAAAATTGAGTAATGCTCCACTTCTGAAATTATTATGTGCTTTCCTTTGTCCCTGTTTGCGAGGGCCAAACCTCTTAGAGCCAGATTATTTGCTTCACTTCCCGTGAATGTGAAGATTATCTCTTCCGGTTTAGCATTAATTAAGTCAGCAACTTTTGCTCTTGATTCGTCGACTGCTTTCTTAGCCCTGAGTCCATATGAATGAAGGTGAGAAGAAGGGTTGCCAAAATTTTCCGTAAAAAAAGGTAACATCTCTTCCACTACTCTTGGATCCGTAGGTGTCGTAGATACGTGATCCATATAAATTTTTCGCATTATGCATTCCCTTCTGTAATTTCCAGTACCGTCAAACCTTTAGCTGCTTGATTCCCATGTATCTTGTACTTTTCAAATTAAATAAATTAAAGATGTAGAAAAAAGATGAACAGTGACTTTTTACCTCAAAATGCTCTATTCAGTCAGCGGCATCCGGTTAGGTTTTTGTGTGTGCGATATTTAATTACTCAAACTGCCAGAAAAGACGTAGGGCGAGGCTTTAGCCTTGCGTTTAATGTATGAAAGCAAACCTAACCGGATGCGGTTACGACGCACTACACTATTCCTTTAAAGTCATTGGTTGTCCGCAACACTCTAATGTGCCAGCACCACCCTCTTTTACATCGACTATTGCACCACATATTTCGCATTCATAAACTTCATTCGTTTCTGTTGGCATGGGTATTTCTCCTTTTTATCAGTTGTTAACGTTATAAAATTCTTTTCTCGGTTTTATGTAAAAGTAGAATGTGACAAAATTATTGCTTTATTGCTATTGTTTATATTAATAATTGTCCTGCCATTATCAGGAAATATTCGCCGACCGCAATCATCAACCAGCCAAAGAATTTCTTGATAATCACACTCCAGTTTCCACTCTTTGGCAGGCTAGTCATAAAACCGGCAAAAGTGCCTGCGATTATTAAGAGAGTACCTAATCCTATAGAAAAAACAAAGAGCAGGCCTACACCGTAGGCAACCTGCTGTTTTGCGGCAACAAATGTTAAGACAACTCCCAGTACAGGTGCGGTACATGGTGCGGCAACGGTTCCAGCGAGCAGGCCAACCAGAAATGCGCCGACACGACCACCGCTCTTGTTACCCGCCTGTCTGCTAGATAGAAAAGATGGCACAGGTATTGTTATGACATCTAACATTGATAATCCTAAGAACATAAAAACGTTGGCGACGACAATGTAAAGTATGGGATTTGTGCTGGCAGATCCAAAGAATCTACCGGTTAAGGCTGCAAACGCCCCCAGTGCGGAATATGTGACTGCCATCCCCAATACATAAAAGAGAGAGAGTGAGAGCCCTTTCAGCTTAGAATCACCACTACGTCCCCCTATATAAGCGATAGTTATCGGTATCATTGGGTATACGCAGGGAGTGAAACTGGTAAGCACACCACCCATGAAGACGGCCATAAAAGCAAGAAGTGGAGACGAGCCGAGGTAACCTTCCAGCCCTTGTAGAAAACTGTCCATGTCGATCCTCCCTAATTAAGCCTCTTCGAGTTTTTGCTTAAGCTTACTCTTGCTTGTGACCCCTACCATTGTTTCCTTCACCTCGCCATTACTGAAAAGGATAAGAGTAGGAACAGACAAGACGCCATACTTTACCGCCAGATCCTTGTTACCATCTACATCTATATCTACTTTTGCGAATTTAACTTTTCCATCAAATTCCTCAGCTAGTTGACCAAGAATAGGTGCCTGTGTCTTGCATGGGCCACACCACTCTGCATAAAAATCAACTAGAGCAGGAATATCTGCTTGAATAATAGATTGCTCAAAATCCTCGTTATTTACTGCCTGTAGGCTTGACATTATTACCATTCTCCTTTCGAATGTGATTTCCAATTCTATTTAATCGCTCTGCTGTCTATCAGGGTGCCATCTTCAGGCTGGAAATTAACTTCCATGATAATGACGAATTGACAGACAACCTGCTGAAACGGCATACGTTAGAGCACGAAAAACTAATTTGTACTGATTTCATTCTATTCTGTAATATGGAAAATGCAAGCAAAACTTGGACTATATGAAAATCTGTAAAAAGAAGTGGCAACATCTGTATGGTTTGGGTTAGTCTGGGTTGTTTAGCATTTTTCCTCTTGATTTTAGTGTCTACTCAAGTATTATAAACCTCGCAATTGATTCAATATCTAGATTCATATCATACAGAAATGCACCATCATTTATTGGATGCATGTAATATTAGAAGAAAAATGAAGATAAAATCCCACGTTCTCGCATCAATAATATTTTCAACTCTACTTTTTATGGTTTTCAAATCCTGGAAGATCGCCGTATCGTCTTTCTTGAGCGGAGTTTTAATTGATGGTGATCATATTTTTGACTATTTCTGGGAATTTAGGAAACGTCTTATAATAAAGGAATTTTTTGATGTTTATCACAACGAGAAGATACGGTTTTTTATGGTAATATTTCATTCTTGGGAATTGTTAGTCTTATTGAGTATTAGTGCTTTTTTAATGAGCTGGAATCCATGGATTGTTGGAGTTACCATAGGTTTTACTCAACACATTATCTTGGATCAAATCTTTAACAATACAAACAGTCATACATACTTTTTTATCTGGCGATTAAAGAACGGTTTTAGAATGCAGAAAAGGTTCATAAATTAATTAGAAGGTCACACTTGCCAAAACTATAATTTTGTTAATCCTTATGAAACCATCTATTATCTGTAATGTCTTTGTGTGTCATGACATTTAAAACAGTCTAACATAAGGAGAAGAAGTGGATAAATTAAAAGTAATATTCCTGGCCTTAATCTTATCAACCTGTTTTATGGTTTCCGGCTATGCGGATGAAGTAACAACCATAATAAAGGACGCTTTAAAACAATATAAAAATGGTGATTATGTTGAGGCTACAAATAATCTTGAATATGCAACTCAATTAATTCGCCAGAAAAAGCAAGACAAGTTGCAATTGTCTCTGCCTGCGCCATTGGACGGTTGGACAGGAAAGAGTGAGGCCCCACAGGCAGATGGGACTGCAATGTTAATTGGTGGTACTTCGGCAAAACGAAATTACTACAGAGGCTCTAGTATAATTACCATTGGAATTATCGCGGATTCTCCTTTCTTGCAAAGTATAATGACACTGTTCAACGTGCCTCTTATTGCTACGGCAAGCGGAGGGATGCTGGAAATAATAAAAGGACAGAAAGCTATCGTTACCTATAAACCGACTGACAAACAGGGAGATATAAGAATAATAGTGGCAGGGCGAATACTAATTACATTAAACGGAATAAATGTCTCCAAAGAAGATTTAATTGCATACGCCAAAGCAGTAGATTATAAAAAAATTACAACTTATTACTGATTAGAAACAACTGGCTCCTGGGAAAACAGAAAGTGCATTGGTTAGTGCAAAAGGTGGCGGAAAGAGAACAGAATTGGAAGAGGCTAAAGGGAGAGGGCAAAAAGTCATGAACAGGAAATGGTTTATTGTATATTTTTCTATTATTACACTACTGGTATTAAACATAAATTTGGTTTATGGCTCATCTGATTTGCGTGCCGGTATGCATGATATCACACTTCAGATAATCGGTTCTATGGCTATGCAAAATAAGAAAAAACTGGCAGTAATGGAATTTAAGGATAAGGACCAATCGCCTAGTAAGATTGGAAGCTATTTCTCAGAGGCCATTATCGATAAACTTCTAAAAGCCAATGAATTTCAGGTAATAAGAAAAAACCGTCTAGATAGTGCGCTGAATAGAATAGGCCTTGGCGAGGCAGATATTCTTGATTCTGATACGATTATAGAGATGGAAAGAATACTTGGTATTGATTCGCTGTTAGTAGGTAAGATTATTGAGTTGGACAATGCTCTTGAAATAGATGCAAGATTGATTTCTACAAAAACGACTAAGGAGTTTGATACTGTAACTACAGAAGTAGCAAAGGATGAGGAGATAATCAAATTAATGGGACAGACCGAAAATCGTGGGGCCGGCACACAGGCAGACAGGCACCATACTTTTTCTACACGAGTACTTAGAAGCAGTCCATCAAATGAGTGGAATGCTGTCGACATCAGGGAGATGGTCATAGAGAATAATTTCTTTGAACACGAACATAACCCGGAAGGGCGTTTTGAAAACAAATTTGAGGAAAAAATTATTAATAAAGTAAGGGTTATAGTAGACAACGCAACCGGGCTAATGTGGTATCAGGGAGGAAGTGATAGCCTTGATTATCCGGGCGCCGTAGCCTATATATCCAAACTTAACCAGGCGCAATCTGCCGGTTTTTCGGACTGGAGATTACCAACAACTGAAGAAGCCGCTTCTTTATTAAGTCCGGATAAAACAGATAAATTGTACATAAATCCCATGTTTAACAAAAAACAGAACAGGATTTGGACATGTGACTGTTACAGTGCGAATGGCGCATGGGGTGCGTATTTTCAAAATGGCAGTCTGTTTTGGGGCTTCTCCTTCAGTAGCGGCTACTATGTCAGACCGGTACGTACAGAAAAATGATGCGGCCTCGTGATTGGTAATTATTTTAGTTTTCCTGAATTCACTCATATCTGATGATACACTCCATATTGTCTTTTTCTGTGTGCCCTGCTGCTTCTTGCCCGACGTGTTGTTTGGCGGGTGTGTGAGAAATCTTAATCTGTATTAAAAGATATTTTGTGAAATTAAATTCTTTGCAACCTGCCTGCCAGTCATATTTGTTCTGACAGGTGTTTATAAAATTCGAATTTTGGAGATTTGAAAATTGTTTCGAATCTCGTACTTTGGATTTCTGAAGGAAGTTATTATCTCGTGGGAGGAATATAAAAAGATTGAAAAATCATTGAGGCTTGATCTTTCTCAAGAAGCAATTGACGATCTTAACCGAAGTTCGACAAGTTATTCAAAAAAAATGGAAAAATCAAGCAAAAAACAGCAGAAAAATGTCGTAAGTTCTTTGTTTGTGTGCTAGGTGCTGTGTGTAGTGCCTGAATAAATGTTTTTCTGCTTGCCATAGGCGCTTCATTGCGGTATAATCAGTATCATTATGTTTATCCGCGAAAAGACAAAAAAGTCCAAGGGCAAAAAGAGATATATACAACATCAGCTTATAGAATCAGTACGCACCACAGCAGGCCCGAGACAGCGAATAGTTTTAAATCTTGGATCGCTTCACCTACCTGAAGACAAATGGAAAGAACTTGCCAATTGTATTGAAGAATTGTTAACCAATCAAAGGCGTTTATTGCCTCAAGACCCTGAGGTGGAAGCGAAAGCGAGACATTATGCTAACCAGATAAGACAGGAGCGATTGGCCAGGGCTCAAGAAGATGTGGTAGATCGTAAAGACGTTGCAGTAAAAGAAAACACTCAATACGAACAAGTAGATATAAATTCTCTCATAACGAATGATGCCAAAACCATAGGGGCGGAGCATGTGGCCGTAAGCCAAATGGATGACTACGGGTTTGATAAGATATTAAAAGATCTTAATTTTACTAAGAAGCAAATTGTTTATGCCAAGATGTTAATACTAGGAAGAATGATTCATCCTGGTAGTGAGCGAGAGACAGTACGATGGCTTTGTGAGACAAGCGCAGCGGGAGAGTTATTAGGTTCACAGGTGAAAGTCTATGATAATGCACTACATCGTGTGGCGGTTTTGTTGTGGGAGAATCATGTCGCAATAGAACGAGAGTTGTCGAATCGTGCGAAGGAGATATTTTCTCTAAAAGAGACAGTAATTTTATATGATTTAACGAATACCTATTTTGAAGGGAGCAAGAGGGGTAGTGCAATAGCTAAGCATTACAAGTCAAAGGAGAAACGTAATGATTGCCCGTTAATTACGCTATCCCTTACCATTGATGAAGAGGGGTTTCCGAAACAAAGTAAAGTATGGCAAGGCAATGTGTCAGAGCCGGATACGCTTGAGGGTGTTTTATTGGGGTTAAAAGAAGAAGAAGAAAGCTTGTTTTTGAGTCAGAGGACGATTGTTATGGATGCAGGGATTGCTACGGAAGATAATATTGCATTGATTAAAAAGAACGACTTTAAATATATAGCAGTCTCACGCAAGAGAACATATGATGATGCCCTCTGGTCTGGAGTGCAAGAGGAGAAAGTCGCATTATCGGATGGGAAAACAATATTGAGTATGAAATTAGCCCGAACAGAAGAAGAGGTGTTTCTTTTATGCCACTCTGAAGCAAAAGAGGCCAAAGAGAGTGCTATTCTTTTACGTCGTGAGGAGAAGTTTGAACAGGAGTTATTAGCGATAAAAAAGGGCTTAAATGAGAAAAGAAAGCTCAAGAAGTATGATAAGATCATGGAACGTATAGGCCGTTTTAAAGAGCGATATAAAGTTGGTAATTTATATACGATTAATGTAAAGCAGGCGGACGGTAAAGTGACTGATATCCAATTTGAAAAAAATGAGCAATGCCGTACAAAGGAAGCATCGGTGGGTACCTATGTGTTACGGACCAACCGTCTTGATCTTTGTTCTGAGGAGATATCAAAGATTCATAGATCTCTGACAACACTAGAAGATAGTTTTAGAAACATGAAAGGCAATCTGGGTTTGCGTCCAAACTTTCATCATGATGATACCCCAACTATTGCCCATGTACATATCACGGTATTGGCTTATCATATGCTTGCAGGGATATTAAAAAAGTTACGAACAGCGGATGTTCATTATAATTGGAATACGATTCGTAATATTCTTGCAACACATGTAAGGGTAACAACCACTATGAACACAGAGGATGAACACGTTATTGATGTCAGAACATGCACAACGCCTACAGAAAAGCAACATATGATTTACAATAAGCTACATATTAAACATACTCCTTTGGATAGAAAACATATGAAATCATCGGTTAAGACTCAAAGATGTAGTGCCGAAAATTGAAGGACTAAAATCATAATTGCTTGCAATGATTAGAGCTACGACTTTTACTTGTCGAACTTGGGTTAAGCAGGCAAAGATTGATAGAGATAATCCTAATATGCTTATGTTGATCTAGAGTCAATTTAAATGTTTAAAATTATTGTCCACAAACGGGGCCTTACATATCTGAACAAACTCACTTCATTTAGAAAATCCAAAATTAATAAATTATTGACCGAACTTATCAATAATTCTATTCGGGTTCGTTCGGGTTGGTTTTTTACCCATCCAAGGAATAGAGCATTTGGATATGGTTTGTCATCAGGATAACTCTCAATAATCTTTCCGTTAAGTAAAACATCTCTAACTGCTTTCCTCGATATACCCCTTTCCATCATTTTTTCCAAAGCATGTCTTTGCCATTCAATACGGCTCTTTATAATAGCGTCTTGCAATACATCTAGTCTCATTTACTCTATCTATGTAAGGATATTGTAAGTTTCAAAATGCTACTGTTTTATAAAATCATGATATATTTACATGAGTATAAAAATCTACAAATAAAAGCCATCATTATTTTACAATCCGGATTTGTAGATTGGCTTTATGACAGTGTAATAAAGAATACCAAATCTAACAAAACAAAGCGGTCAAAGTCGAAAGGGCTTATTAAGGAGATCCATCAGGAATTAATAATAGATACGGTATGCAGGGTTTTCAAAGTGGAGAAGGCAGAATTGTTAAAACGTCGGTCAGTATTTAGAGAAGCAAGGATGGCGTATATTGATTTATGCTGTAAGCATCGATTGCTCCATAAAAGCTTAAAGGAAATTGGTAGGGAGTTGGGTGATTTAACAGTTGGAGGGATGGGTCAGATTAGAAAGAGGCTGAAAAAGAAATTGCAGGAAAACAACTCCTTCAGGATCAAGTATGACCGGTGTAATAAAGTGATCCAGCTTTCTCTATTACAATGATATCAACCAGACATGGTAGTTTAATATTGAATGTCTTAAAACCACTGATTTCAAAGATAAATAAAAAAGGACTCAGAGCAAAGCCCTAAGTCCTTTAAAATTGGTAGCGGGGACAGGATTTGAACCTGCGACCTCCGGGTTATGAGCCCGACGAGCTACCAAGCTGCTCTACCCCGCGTCTCCAATGCACCTATAATATAACAGCTAATATCATCTGTCAATTAGAAACTTTAAATGATGAAAAATAGATTCCCAATGAGGGTCGGATCTATAAGCTACATCCAGGGGCACCTTAGGCGACAAGTCGGGCCCGCCAAACAACTCGTCGGGTAAAAATGACAATAATGTGTGATTTATAAACCTTTATTCTTGTGATAATATTTTTGAGATAATAGAGATAAAAGAAGCGATTTCAACAAATCGTATCAGGATCACTATCCTGATAATCATGCCTAAGAAGTTTTTATTACATTTTCTCGGGCGTTTTGAGTCCAAGGATGCTTAAACCATTTTTTATCACCTGTCTGACTGAGTCAACTAGCAGAATTCTTGCTTTTTTCAGGTCAGTGTCATCAATAAGGATCCTGTGGTGCTGGTAGAACCTGTTGAAAGTACTACAGAGGTCAAGTAGATATCTGCTGACTATTGATGGTTCACAGTTTTGGGCAGCACGTATTATTGCCGATGAGAAAGACTCAAGTTTCTTTACCAATAACAGTTCATCATCCTCTTTAAAGAGATCGTAATTTATCTCGTTTGTCGCTGTTTCACCACATTTTCTCAGTACACTGCATAGCCTTGCATGGGTGTATTGGACGTATGGACCGGTCTCGCCGTCAAAATTAAGAATTTCGTCCCAATCGAACATTACATCCTTGACCCTCTTAGTGCTAAGTTCTGAAAAGATTATAGCGCCAATGCCAACGTCGTTTGCCACTTCTGTTTTGTTTTCAAGATCTCTATTTTTCCCTTCTATAATTTCCAGGGCAATCTTACACGACTCTCCCAGCAAATCCTCAAGCAGGATAACTTTACCTTCTCGCGTAGACATTTTCCCGCCCTTAAACTTGACCAAACCGAAATCCACGTGTACGCAATCTTTCACCCAATCATATCCCATAAGTTCCAGGACTTTGAAAAATTGATTGAAATGCAATCTCTGTTCAGAACCAACTACATAGATCAATTTGTCAAAATTATACTCTCGCTTTCTATATTCGGCAGCACATATGTCCCTTGTCGCATATAGACTGGCATCATCCTTTTTCCTTAGTATACATGGTGGCATGTCGTATTCTTCCAGATCCACAATCAGGGCTTCTTCACTTATCTTAGACAAACCCGCCTCTTTGATCCTATTAACGGTATCATCAAGCATATCGTTATAAAAACTTTCACCCGCATACGAATCAAACGTGATACCTAACTTTTCATATACTCTTTCAAACTCTGACAAACTGATATCTTTAAAATATTGCCATGTCTTTTTTGCTTCTTCATCTCCATTTTCCAGCTTTCTAAACCAATCTCTGGCTTCATCTTCCAGGGCAGAATTATCCTTTGCTTCCTTATGGAACTTAACATACAACTCATTAAGCTTTCCGATGTCTAGCCCCGTATCTTCTATCGGGCCTTGGCCATTAGTCTCCGGACCCCATCTTTTAAAGGCAACGATTAATTGCCCGAATTGAGTGCCCCAATCACCAAGGTGATTTATGCCTATACATTTGTAACCAAGGGTCTTATATATGTTGTGAATAGCATTTCCAATTACTGCTGAACGGAGATGATGGACTGCCAGATGTTTTGCAATGTTAGGGGATGAGTAGTCAATGACGGCAGTCTTGCCCTTTCCTGAATCGGAACATCCGTAAGACCCTGATTCTGTAAAGACCTCATTCAGAATTGTCTTGAAAACCATTTTCCTGGAGACATAAAAGTTCAGATATGGCCCAATTGCCTTGATGTTCGTTATTATGTCCCCAGTTGGCAGTTTTTGTGCAAGTTCGGTAGATATTTTTGCGGGAGCATTTCTTAACTGTTTTGCAATTGCAAAACAGGGGAACGCATAGTCACCTTTTTCCAGGTCAGGGGGGATCTCAATGAAACTCTCTATCTCTTTCTCAGAAAGTGGGACTTCAACCTTTAAAATGTCTACTATGTTTTTTATAAATATATCCATTTTGTTTCCATTTGAATCTGTTTTAGCGTTGTAAAATTATGTGTATAGTAAATTAAAAGTCGGCGGGTAACCTGCCCGACTTCATCATTCAGGCGGGGAAACCCGCCCTACAAAGAATATTGGCAGCATGTAGGGCGCGTTTCCATACGCGCCAGGCAACTTGCTTCAGAGATAATAAACTAAATACTCATGATTTGCTACTCTTTACTCGGTTGTTTAGCCGGTCTGTCGATATCAGGAAGCATCAAAACAAAAATTCCGACTATTGGAAGCATCAATGCCGCAACACTTAGAGACGTGCCCATACCATAATGATCTGCAATATATCCGATTACGGGAAGCATGAGACCTGCAGAGCCCCAGACAAGTCCCATCGAGACTCCTGCAATAGAGCCTGCCATGTCTGGGCATAATCTTTGGACTATCAGTACATTAACAGGAGAAGCAGCAAGTATGACCATACCGCTCAAGCCCAGTAGTGTCATGGAAAGAGTCCCCTCTGCATGCAAAAACCATAAAAGCAGTGGACAAGCAAAGATTGAGGAACATGCTATTATGATTTTCCTGCCTATTTTGTCTGCCAGATACCCACCTACTAGGCCACCAATACTTCCGCTAAGCAGAAAAGTGGATATGGCGATGCCACTTCTGTGCATTGTAAGCCCTTTTTCAGTAAAAAGAATTGACATGAAGCTCAAAAAGCTCGTAACAACTAGAGAACGAGTAAACATTATTAGAAACATAATCCATAGTGGGCGTGATTTTCTAGTGAAAAGTATTTTAAAATCTGACAGATTTGTACTTCTCTTCTCTTCGTGATTTCCTGGCAGTGTTTTAATCAATACTAATGCCAGGATTATGCCCGGAAAAGACAATAGCCATAATTTATTAAACCCGCCTGATGATGCAATCGATGTGATAATAAATGGTGCCACGGCCAGCCCTATGCATCCTACCATAAGGAAGATGGACATCATAAATGTGGACTTGTTCTCAGTTAATCTTGCTATAGTTGCCGCCCCATTAGGATGAAATGATGCTATGCCTGACGCCCCAACCATGAGCATAAAGATAAGGATAATGAAGTTTGGTGCAAATCCTATGCAGCTCATAAATATTGCAGAACAGAGAACACCGGATACAACAAAAAGTTTTTTATTATACTTGTCACCAAGAAAGCCGAATACGGGCTGTAAGATCGAGCCGAACACCGCCAGCACTGTAGGTAGTATAGATACCTGTGTTATTGTTAAATGGAGATGAGACTGAAAGTAGGACAAAAGCGGCATTAAGAAGCCGGCATAAAAATCATTAAAGAGATGAGAAAGCGTTAACAGAATTATTGATGTAGATAGGAATCTGCCATTGCTTTTTGTCATTTAATTGTGGAATACCGGAAAATCTGCAATAAACTTGAAGAATGTATCGACGAAGAACATTTTATCAGATTCAACAGTTTTACGGAACAAATTCTCAAATTAAAATTTGATCGTTTTTTAATTTGAAATGGTCAGTTAAATAAGTAAAATTTATTGTACGGCTGTCATAATGGTAACAATAGTGATACGGTAGGGAAGATTATTACTGAACCTCCAAATAGAAAGAGAGAATAAATTGTGATCAATAAAAAAGAAAATATTGAAGAACCAATAATGTCCTATGGCGATAATTCAGGGGCACTCCATGTCTTTATACCTCTCTTAATATTGTTTATTTTGTTACTTGGTTTTATTGGTTATCTTGTGGTATCGCCTGGATCGCTTACTGATTTAAAGCCTCAGGTAGACAATACGACTCAATATCTCATCGATACAAATCCGCAAAGTACAAACAATTCTCCATTGGTGATTTCTAAATGGATTTTGATTCTTCTTGCAATGTTCGGGGTATTACAGACTTTTCCTATTCTTTATGCGTCACATAAGACAAAGAATAAACGTTTAAGTCAGAGAGAAAGAAGAGAGGTTATGTTCTTATGTGAGATGCCGATGTATCTTGGGTTGTTAGGGTCATTATTGGGTGTTTGCCTAACTCAGTTTATGACCGGTTCGCTATCTGCTCCATTGGCGTATATTACGACTATATCCGGTATTTTATTGCATCTATTCGCAAAATTTACAATCATTGTTCCTCTACCTGAGGTGTCAACTTCCGGTTTTGTTGAAGAGGTGTAAACTGTTATGAGAATATTTCTTGTTGGTATGTGTGACATTTTTTTGATTCTATACCTGACTACGCTTAGCCAGGTAAACCCGTTTCATAACAGTTTTTTAACCGTTGATGATTATAATAAGTTAAAAGAGTCGAAGATCCAGGCTGAACAAGATTCAGAAAAATCTCATGCACAGGTTCTGGAATTAAAAAATGACATTTCTGCGTTGGATAGAGAAAAGGAAAAGGCATTGCAATCAACGTTGTCCGCTAAAGCTGAGACCGAAAAGATAATACAATTGGTAACGATTGAGAAGGATAAGGTTGCAAAGATTAAAACTGAATTGTCAACGGCTATCAAGGAAAAAAAGGAGTTTAACCGGTTGTTACAAAAGGCTCAGGAGGGTGAACAGAAAACTCTGAAAATTGTTAAAGAGTCACAAGCGGAATCTGAAAAGGTGCGAGAGAGAGAACAGAGTGCATTGAAAACATTAGAAGAGACACGAATAGCACTGGAAAAATCCAGGGAGAAAGAGTTGCATGCACTGCAAATTGTAAAAGCAGTCAAAAAAGAGGTTAAAAGGACAAGAGAGGATGAGCAGAGAGCCCTGGAAACTGCTGAGAAGTTACGGTTAGAGGCAGAAGATGCCAGGAGGAAAGCAGAGGACGCTAAAAAGAGAGAAGAGCATGCACTTAAGTTAGCAAGGGAGGCCGGATTAAAAGAAGAGGAGGCGAGAAGAAGTGAAGAGATTGCTCGTAAAGTTGCTGAGGAGGAGAGATTAAACGCGGCAAAAGCAAGTGAAAATGAAACGATCGCTCTCAATTTAGCAAACTCCGCCAACAACCAGAAAGAGATTGCATTAAAAAATGTTGATATGGCCAGAAAAGCCGAAGCAAACGCTTTAACAGTTGCTCGCATTGCTCAAGGAGAGACAGCGAAAGTAAAATCAAAAATCCAAAGTATTATTCAACCTGCTGATATTGCATACAATAAAAATATAATAGATAAACTAATACCATTTACAATAACAATTGGCTATAAAGGCAGCTTTAATCATGTTCGCAATGAAGTGATAACAATGCAGGGCATTCCTGTCAAGATGGGTGGCGAATATGTACTCTTTGCTCTATTAGACCAGATTGGGTTAGACCCTTCAACGACACATGATGATTATGTTACCTATAATATAACGGTCAATGACAAACCAGTTACAAAGTTCTTTGTTAAGCCTGGCAAGGTTAAGATAGTGGCACTGGTAATTAGTGATGAGATTGGACATTGTTTACCTGTTGATAAAACAGCGCTTTTCTCTTCATACATGCCGGTACTGTTTTCATTGCGTAATCATAAGCGATTGGGTGTTATGGACAGGATTCGTGGTGTCAGCAATGATTATTTTATATTCAAGAGAGATCGGCTGTTCATGATAACAGCGGATGAATTCTATTTTGATAATGAAGGGATTCGTGGCACCCGCAATTATGCTGAGTATATAGTAAAGGGTGATCAGATTGTCGATTTGGGAGGTAATTTTCTCGGGTTAGCATATAAGAAAAATATGATTGTGCGCATTGATGATCTTAAAGGATGGCATTCAATTTCAATACATGATATGACTGCGAAACAACTGGTAAATTATATTCACGATATAGATAAGCTATAACAGCAATCTATCTCAATCCCATGAGTGATCTAACTTCTTTCATAGTTTCTTCCGCTATCTTCTTACATTTCTCTGCACCGGCATAAAGGGTGTCAGTTACGCGGTCAGCTTTTTTCATTAATTCCAAGCTTTTCTTACTGATCGGTTTCAATTCCCAATTTTTCAGCGATAATATCAATTGGAATAGCTTCTTTTTCCGTTGACCTTTCCCCAAGAAAGGACATAAATTTTTCACTATTGCCCAGTTTTTCAACCTCTTTCTCAAAATTGTCAGTTTCTTCTAATATGAAACTTCTCCCATCTTTACCGTGTATAACTAAAGAATCAGATGAGGCAAGAGCTAACAATTTTTCCAATGAATGCTTTTTTGTATGCAAGTCTATTTTGATCATATTTGCACCTTCCTTCCTTGAATTAATAATTCATTGTGATCTTTATGTCCAATTGCAAGGACTTTAACTTTTTGTTCCTCAGCAACTTCGTAAAAAATACGATATTTGCCTATCTTTAATTCCCATGGAGCAACGGGATTTGAGCGAAGCTGTTTGCGCTTTCTAGTTTCAATATTAGCATCAAATTGTAAATATTTAAGAATCGCTTTAACAATTATTCTCTGTACAAATGTATCATAGTATAGCAAATCATCATTAGCGCTTTTCTTAATATCAATATTATATTTCATGAAAATGTAATATTAAATTAATCTGAGGAGAAGGATCTATTACAGAGCTTTCTACAAGCGTTAAATGATAAAATTGTTAAAATCAAATGGAAAGTTAATTTTTATCAAATAACTGGTATCTATGAATAAAAAAAGTCAGCAACCTATCTCAATCCCATTAGTGATCTAACTTCTTTCATCGTCTCTTCCGCTATTTTTTTACATTTCTCTGCACCTGTATTGAGGGTGTCTATTACCAGGTCAGGGTTATTGATTAATTCCATGCTTTTTTCTCTGATCGGTGCAAGTTCTTTAATCATGTTGTCTGATAGTATTTTTTTGCAATCGACACAGCCTATCTCTGCAGACCTGCATTCCTTATTAATTCTATCCAGTTCCGGATCTGTTGAAAAATATTTGTGCAGGGTATAGACGTTACAAATATCAGGATTTCCCGGATCGTCTCTTCTTTTCCTGTTTTCATCAGTTACAGCCCTTGACAGTTTTTTCCGGATAGCTTCAGGTTCTTCGATTAGAGATATGTAATTATTCATGCTTTTGCTCATTTTATTCTTACCGTCTAATCCCATGATCCTGGGCGCGTTAGAAAGGAGATGCTGCGGTTCAGGGAAGAGTTCACCATATCTCGTATTAAATTTCCTTGCGATCTCACGCGAAAGCTCAATGTGTTGAACCTGGTCTTCGCCAACTGGTACCACTTGGCCTTTATACAGTAAGATGTCGGCCGTCTGAAGAACGGGATAGTCAAATAGTCCCACATTGATGTTCTTTTCGTTCTGCTGTGCTTTGTCCTTGAACTGAGTCATTCTCTCAAGAATTCCCATAGGTGTCAGAGCATTCAGTATCCACGTCAACTCTGTATGTTCCGGAACCTGGGATTGAACAAAGATGATACACTTGTCAGGATCCAGGCCGGCAGCAATATTTGTTGCTGCGGCATTGATAATCCTCTCCTGCATTATGCCGGGGTCGTACTCTATCGTTATTGCATGATAGTCGACAATTGAGAAGATACAATCATAGTCGTCAAGTAGATTTATCCAATTCTTAATTGCGCCCAGATAGTTTCCGACGTGAACTTCGCCACTTGGTTGGATACCACTGAATAATCGTTTTTTCATTTTTAATTTTTTTTGATACGAATTTCACGAATTATGATGGGAGTATTCCCGATTTTTTGCAGATACTAAAGGTGGATTCGCTTCCCCGGACAAAATACGCCGAGGACTTTGATCCACCCTACAAGTAACCGAATCCACAAATATACAAAATGTCATAAATTTTCTTGTAATCTTTTAACCGCTTCTTTGATATCATTAGTATTTCCAAATGCTGAAAATCTAACAAATCCTTCTCCCGCTTTACCAAACCCAGCGCCAGGTGTTGTGACAACGTGCGCTTTTGTAAGAATGTCTTCAAAAACATCCCAAGACTTTTTACCTGGAAATGCTGCCCAGATGTAAGGAGAGTTAACTCCGCCATAAGTTTTAATACCCAGTCCTTCCAGTCCATCTTTGATGATTTTAGCGTTTGCCATATAATAGTCCACTGTTTTCTTTATTTCAGATAGTCCGGTTTCTGACAGGGCTGCAATTGCTCCCCATTGAGCAACATTTGATGAACCATTAAACAGTGTGCCCACTACCCTTTGCCAGTCTTTACCTACGCTCTCTCCGTCATCAAATTTCAGCTCTTTTGGGACAATAGTCCAGCCAAGTCTGACGCCGGTAAATCCGGCAGGCTTTGACAGGGAGCTGACTTCTATAGCGCACTCCCTGGCACCTTCAATTTCGAAGATTGATCTTGGCAGGTTTTTTTCTTTAATAAATTCGGAGTATGCTGCATCAAAAATGATTATTGATTTATTCTTTCTTGCAAAATCGACTAGCTCTTTGAGTTCTTCTTTTGTTGCAACGGCACCTGTCGGATTGTTAGGCGAGCATATATAAATCAAATCTGTTCTTTTTGCTTTTGATAAATCAGGGAAGAAATCATTCTCAGCCGTACACCTCATATATTCTATACCATCAAATTCTTCCGAGTCAGAATTGTAATTACCGGTTGCTCCAATCATTACTGATCCATCTACATATACAGGATACGCGGGATCCTGGACAGCAATTGACACATCATTTCCGAATAGAAAAAACAGTCTTCCGCAATCAGGTTTTGATCCATCTGAAACAATGATCTCATCAGTATCTATAATACCGTTATACCAATTCTTTGAAATTCTGGTTTTTAGTTTATCTAAAAACGCTTGAGCTTGTGCATCATCATCATACCCAGTATATCCTTCGGCGGTACCAAGTTTGGTTACTTCCTTGTGTAGTCCTTCAACAATATGTGCACTTAGAGGTTCGGTAGTATTTCCAATCCCAAGACTTATCAATTTCGCATCCGGCTCTTTTTCCAAAAGTGCTTTTTTACGTCTTCCGATTTCAGGGAACAGGTATCCTGCCTGTAGTTTTGCAATATTTTCATTTCTTTTTACCATTTTAATTTTCTCCTATTCACTCACGTTAATCACGTATTTTGTTAATATCGTTTTAATTTTTACCATTAAATCTAACTTTCTCAAAATCAATAGAACTATCTTAAATCCCGGTTGGTTTAATCACAACTTTTTTACCAATCGGACTCTGTTTTGCCGTAATCTCTTTGACATCAATTACGAGTACATTTGTTCTTTCTGCTGCTTCTGAATATTGTGGAAGTCTCGGCGACTCAGGTGCATATTTTTCAATAAGCGTGTTTAAGGCAACAGTTTTTTCATCAATATCAATGACCGTCCTTATATCACCAAATACAATTACACTTTTATACTCAGCTGTAGATCCGCATGGCATGCGCCTACCGGGAATAATTGATATCATCTTGTCTATCTCAAAGCAAACCCGTTGATTACGTTTTATATTTTCAATCTTCCGACCTTCATGTGCGCTATGAAAATATATTTTATCATTAGCATAGACATAATTGACGGGTGTTATATACGGAATATTATTGAAGCATGTCCCCAATCTTCCTACTAATGCATTTGATAGTAGCTCTTCTATCTCTTGATAGTGTGCAATCTCCTTATCTTTTCTCCTCAAATCATTTCTTCCGTAATTAGTATAGTGTTGGACATAAATACCCACAGACTTAGTATCGATTTTGCTGTTACTAGTTGAAATTAACGAAAGGATGAAAGACGGCTGCCTCTTCGTGGCTAAGATGATAAACGATTTTTTCGTCTCTCATTTCTCTTCCTTCGTCACTCGTGAATGCACTATATTCAAATTTCTCTTCCTACGGCCTCCGCAACTGCTGCGGATTCCTTCATCAAGCTTCCAAAGCTCTCGATTGTCAGTGCCTGTGGGCCATCAACAAAAGACTTCTCAGGGTCTTTGTGAACTTCCAATATCAGCCCGTCAGCACCGACAGCGATGGCACCTTTGGACATAGGGGCCACAAGCTCCCGTACGCCTGTGCCGTGGCTGGGGTCAACTATAACAGGTAGGTGTGTTAATCGTTTCAATTGTGGAACAATACTTAATGACAAGGTAAATCTCGTATGTGTCTCGAATGTCCGTATCCCTCTTTCACATAAAATAACATTTGGGTTACCGTGTGAAAGTATATATTCACCTGCTAGTAAGAACTCATCTAAAGTGGCTGACATTCCACGCTTTAATATAACCGGTTTATTACATTTACCAACAGCTTCCAGTAATAGGAAGTTGGCCATATTTCGCGTCCCAATCTGCAATACATCAACATAGCTGCTTACCAGGCCTATATGTTCCGGGCTAAGTATTTCAGTAACTATTGCCAGTCCCGTAGCCTCTCTTGCCCTGGCCAGATACTCAAGTCCCTCTTCTTTAAGTCCCTGGAAAGAGTAGGGGCTAGTTCTTGGTTTAAAAGCGCCTCCCCTTAGTGCGATAGCACCTGCTTTTTTCACACCTTCTGCAATAAAATTAATCTGATCCTGGCTCTCTACCGCACAAGGCCCGGCGATTACACCAATCTTTTTGCCTCCTAAAGTCTGATCATTAATCTTAATCTCAGTATCGTTTTTTTTGACTTCACGACTGGCCAATTTGTATGGTGTCAAGATCGGAACAGCTTTTTCTACACCTGAAATAGTGTCCCAGTATTCAGGAGGAATGTCTCGTTTGTCACCTATTACTGCAATTACCTTTCTATTGGTACCTTCCAATAGTGTTGTTTTACATCCGACCTCCTCGACCTTTTCAACTACATGATCTATTTCGCCCTGATCTGCAGTTGGTTTCATTACAATTATCATAATTACACCTGCCTTGATTGTTTTTAGTAAATTTTAGTTACCGATTGCGTACAAATGATTATCATTTGTACCAAAATATATAGTGCCATCTGGGCCAATTAATGGTGATGATTCAATCCAACCACTCGTTTGATAGCTCCATTTGAGTCCTCCATTTGCATTTATGGCATAAAGAGTGCCATCGGTAGAACCGATGTAGGTAGTCCCCTCAGAGTCTACTGCAGGTGACGACTCAATCCAGCCATTAGTCTTGAATTGCCATTTAAGTGTGCAGTTAGAATTGATCGCGTATATTTGCTTATTGTAGGAGCCGAAATAGAGTGTTCCATCACTGTCTAATGCCGGTGAGGACTGAACACTCTTTCCGGTATTGACCCTCCATTTTATCGTTCCATCAGGATTAATTGCATAAACAATTCCATTTTCTGATCCAACATAAATAATTCCGTCTTCTCCAACCGCAGGAGAGGAAAATGATTGATAAATATTGCTGCCGATCCTTACACTCCACTTGAATTTACCACCTGCATCTAAAGCATAAACAATCCCTTTGCTGATGAGAAAGCAAATACTTCCATCAGGTCCTATTGATGGAGAAGAGCTTATAGAACTGTGTGTTTTGTTTGTAAAAGTCCATTTCAGATTTCCTTCTGCATCAGTTGCGTAAAGATTACCGTCTGCAGATCCGAAATAAATAGAACCATTTTCCCCAATAGTTGGTGATGAGTAGACCTCACCTTCTGTTTCATATGTCCACATAAGGGTGCCATCCGGATTTATTGCATAGAGTTTTTTGTCTCTTGAGCCAACATATATTGTGCCATTGAGCCCGATAGCCGGTGATGAAGTTACTTCTCCTCCTGTCTGATAAGCCCAGACGAGTTTACCCTTGGGGCTTACCGCATAAAGTTTGCCGTCTACCGAACCAAAATATATTGTTTCATCTACTCCAATTGCCGGTGAGGATGTAATTCTTTTCTCTACTGCAAATTTCCATTTAAGGTTATTAGTTTGTGCTCCCTTAAAAGGGCTGACACCGGTATGCCTCAAATCTTGCCGAAACATCTGCCACGGAGGTTCAACCGATTCTGCATGAGAATCGTGGAATCCAAAACCGACAACTAAAATAAGTGTAATACCTATCGCGTTAAATATTTTAAAGAATGCTCTTTGACACATAACTTTTTAATTTTCTGAACGAAAATGAATTTTCTGTAAAAGTATAGCTTTTGCCTCCATTTCAGGATGGATTCAGAGCTTGACTTGTACTATTAGGGTTCTATTTTTTATTTCTTTCCAATAGCATAAAGGTTACCATCGCTTGACCCAAAGTACAAAGTCCTGTTCGGCCCTATGGTTGGTGAAGATTTTACTATACCACCGGTAGTAAAACTCCACAAGAATGTTCCATCAGAACTTAATGAGTAGAGTTTTTTGTCCCAGGATCCGAAATAAATGCTTCCGTCAGAATCAATAGCAGGAGAAGATGTTATAACTCCATTAGTTGTGAAAGTCC
>JAIQZR010000060.1 GCA_021777035.1 Candidatus Scalindua sp.
CAGCCAAAAATAAAAAACATGGTCAGCAAGCCAAAAATAATAACAACTGCCGCAATCCATTTTGAATTCATAAAATTTACCTCTTTTAAAACAAATAATAGAACTTACAGTTAAAATAAAATCATTAATTAGTACAAAAAAAACCTAATCTGAAACTGCTGAAAAACTACAAAACCCTTACTGCATCAGACACTATATCTAAAAATGAACCAGCGTTCAGACTGGCCCCACCAACCAGGGCACCATCTATTTCCAGCTGACTCAAAAGTTCTTTTGCGTTTTTAGAATTTACACTACCCCCGTATTGGATTCTAATACTTTGAGCAGTGCCATTGTCATATTTATTTCTAATTGCTTTCCTGATGAAAGCGTGTACTTCATTCGCCTGATCCGGTGTCGCCGTTTTCCCCGTACCAATTGCCCATATAGGCTCATATGCTATCGTCAATCCTTTAACTTGTTCAGATGTCAAAGTTTCCAGTCCTACCGATAACTGACCCTCCACAACCTCACAGGTTTTCCCGGCATCTCTCTCTTCCTGTCTCTCACCAACACACAAAATCGGGCTCAGGTCATTTAACAATGCGGCTTTAATTTTTGAATTTATTATAGAGTCTGTCTCCTGGTATATTGTTCTACGCTCTGAATGACCGATTATCACATGAGTACAGCCGATTCCCCTGAGCATTTCCCCTGAAACCTCTCCGGTAAAAGCGCCAGATTTTTCCATACTCAAGTTCTGAGCACCGACAAACACACTGCTGCCTCTAAAGATATCGCATATATCTTTTAAATAAACAAACGAAGGAAATACTCCGACGTCAACTGCGTCAGAACCTGATAATCCATCACAAAGCTTTCTTGCGAGGCACTTGGCCTCTTCTAATGCCAGGTTCATCTTCCAATTACCAGCTATAAATTGTTTCTTCATATCGTCACAGAATCAACAGGAAAAGAGCCCACTATCTTCATGTCTATACATTTTTTGCCAACTTCCTTAAGCGCACGCTTTACTTTTTCGTCAGATGCATGTCCAGCGAAGTCAATAAAGAAGCAATAATCCCACACCTTTTTTCTTGTTGGCAATGGCTCTATATCCGCAAGGTTTATATTATATTTTTTAAATGGTTCCAGTATCTTAAATAGCGCACCTGATTCGTTTTTAGTATGACACATAATTGCAGTTTTATCATTACCTGTTCTCGGTGGGAATTCCCTACTTAAGACAAAAAATCTTGTAATATTATTTGCATAATCCTCTATATTTCGCCTAAGAATTTTCAAGCCGTAAATCTTAGCTACTTCTGAGTGAGCAATTGCAGCTGAATATTTTTCCTTTGACGCAATTTTAGCGGCCTCAGTCGTACTCCCAATGTCCAAAAGATCAACATTTTGAAAATTATTTGTCAACCAAAGTTTACACTGAGCGAGAGCCTGGGGCTTTGAATATATTTTCTTAATTTCACTCTTTTTGCACGTTGCCATCAAGTTGTGATGTACAGGCATGATAATTTCAGCACAAACCTTAACGTCACACTCAATGAACATATTCAGGGTTTCTCTGATACCACCCTCAGTAGTATTCTCAACAGGGACAATGCCGTAATCCGCCCGTTCACTCTCTACTTCCTTAAAGACAGAATCAATCCCACTCAACGGTATATACTCAATTGAAGCACCAAATTTTTCCTTTGCCGCAAAATAGCTGAAAGTGCCTTCTGGCCCTAGATATGAGACTTTGACCGGTCGCTCAAGCATTATTGAACCTGCCATAAGCTCTCTATAGATTGCAAAAAGACATTTATCGCTTAAAGGCCCACTATTTTTAGCAGAAACCTTCTCAAATACCTGTTTTTCTCTATCCGGCGCGTAAATCTGCGCATTTTTGCGGTTTTTTATAGCCCCTATTTCTTTTACAACATTCGCTCTTTTATTGAAAAGTTCAATAATTTCCGAATCTAAGGCGTCAATTTTCCCCCTTAATTTGTTCAAATTCATATGTGTATTTTTTGTACAGCAAAGTACATAAATATTAATAATTTCAGTAGGTTATAGCCTATTTAGAACATAAAAATATAACAAAACATACAGATACTGTCAACAAAATAACAATTCATAAAAAATGTTGCTTTTCATTCTTTTTATTTGTTGACTGTTCTAAAAAACCGGATAAAATACGTGTTTAGTTAAATCTCTAAATGCTTTTCATCTGTCGTATTTAGTGACCTTCCCTCGCAGATCGGTTTTAGTGAAAAGGTCATTAGTCAGCTTCTCTCACACCAACAGTAACTAGTTGTGGGTTATAGGCTTAACTCTTAACGCACAACTGGTAAATCATAATTCTGTACATACTTTGTAGTTGTTACAGCTAAATCAATAATTCCATTGTACCAACCTATTATTATTGGTTTTTAATGTTCTTTCGTATTTATTTATGCATTTATTTAAGTTATCTATTTATTAGCTGGTTATTTCTTTTACTTATAAAAAGGATGTATTTTACAGGATAAAATATGACAAACGAGCCCATTACAATGTTTAAGCAACGATTGGGGATTTTTGTTGATGTACAGAACATGTTCTATTCAGCAAAAGCACTTCACCAATCAAAAATTGATTATAGTAAATTGCTACAGGAGGTAGTAGAGAATAGAGAATTAATAAGAGCAGTAGCTTACGCAGTACATAAACCTGATGTTGATCAATCTGGCTTTACAGATGCTCTTAAACGATTAGGCTATGAAATAAAGACGAAAGAATTACGCCTCAGACCGGATGGGACTGCCAAAGGGGATTGGGATATGGGCATAGCCATAGATACTATTGCAATAGCGCCAAAACTTGATACAATAGTACTCGTGTCAGGGGACGGCGACTTTGTGCCTCTTGTGGAAATGTTAAAAGCCCATGGCTGCCGAGTAGAGGTTGTATCATTTCGCAAAAGTACAGCCGTTGAATTAGTAGAAGCATCCACCAAATATACGGCAATTGAGGAGTCGATGTTGTTTAAGGAAAAAAAATTCGTTAAAAATGATACAAACAGCCGATAATAAAGAATTCGAAGATAAACTTACGGACTGTCAACGGACGCTTGATTATTCTTTCGATAATGTTAAACTGCTTGAAAATGCGTTGACACATACATCTTTTAAAACAGCTTATAATCCCAGCAACGAAAGGTTGGAATTTCTTGGTGATGCTATATTAGGGATGGTAATCTCTGAATATTTATTTAGAAAATTCCCTGATTATTCAGAAGGAAAGTTAACAAAAATTAAGTCTGTTGTGGTGAGCCGTGCAACACTGGCTAAAATTGGAATTGAGATGGGATTAAAGCAATTCATCTCTGTCGGAAAAGGCCTAACAACAAGTCGTGCATTTCCGAAGTCACTTATAGCAAACGTTTTTGAAGCTATCATAGCAGCAATTTATTTTGATAGCGGCTTAGAGGCAGCTAACGATTTTACCATTCGGTGTCTGAAGAATGAAATTGATACCGTATGCAACAACAAGCATGACAAAAATTATAAATCCATGCTACAACATTTTTGTCAAAGACAAAAAGGGCATATACCCAGATACAAGATAATCAAACAAAGCGGCCCAGATCATGATAAAACTTTTGAAGTAGTAACCTTAATTCACAATGTAGAACATTGTACCGGATTAGGAAATAATAAAAAGGAAGCAGAGCAAATAGCGGCAAGAAAGACACTAGAGCTTCTCGAGGTAAACACAGATAACATTTAAAGGGAAAAATATGGAAAAACGAATAAACAAAAAGAAAATAGTTAGTATATGTCCATCGAGGGTATCAAGATCAGTATGCCCGAGCATAAAAAAGACAAGGCGAATAAGACGTGATTTGTTCAGGCTGCAACGAGACCCATCTATCACTGAAAAAACAATCGATAAGTTACGTTTAAGGCTTAAACAGAAAAAGAACCAGGGAATTGCCATTGATTGCAAAGGTTGCTCATACAATGTACCAAAGGAAACAGCCTCTGTACCTGCGGCAACTGCATAGTGCAACGTAATAGTAACCAAGTTTGAAGTGGGCCACAGTTATGAAAAAAGAAAATTTCTGTATTTTAACTTCAAGAGCTTTAGCTCATTTCAAACTTTAGGTGTTTTTACTTACCAGCTATAGCGTACAATTCACAAGCTTGCCTATTTCGTCTGTAACAGCCAATACTTCCTCTTTACTTAGCTGAGGCTTAAGCACTTCAGTATCAATGCCTTCTTTTACGTTATGTAGCACTAAATATTCATTATCACCGGATTTACGTGTTGTGGTCAGCTTCAATAGCTTTTTTCTCAGTAAATACAGAGACAGTACATACCTGAAGTTTACTCTCGACAGATCTTGTTCATTTTCTAACTTATTAAACAAGTCATAAAAAACATCTGTTTTTGCGTATTTTTCCACCTTTTCAGGTTTTTTCGATATCTTTGTCTTCCAATACGAAAAGATGTTTTCATCGCTTTTTTTATCCCAGCACTCAAGACAGAAGTCTCTCCTTACGAACATATTATTTTCATCGTAGAGCACAGAATGATAAACCTCTTCTTCAGGAAATATTTTTTCACAATGAAAACAGACACGGGAACCCTTGTTAATACTCCATTCCACCTTTTAATCCTTTCTCAACATAACTTGTTTAGTAACCATAAAGGATGCTAAAAATTATTATAAATAGCAATATACATCAATTCAAAAATGCAATGAACGCAGTCACTCTTGCATAACAACGCGTGTCTTTGCCTTCACAAAATCAAATAGTTCCTCTACATTTTCGTTCTTCATGCGTATACAGCCATTAGACATATCTTTACCAATAGAGTCTGGGTCAGAAGTGCCGTGTATACCATAGCCATAAAGGTCATTTTTATCTTCAAACCCTATCCAGCGCGTACCCAATACATTGTTAGGATGACCATATTTATATACTCCCTCCGGAGAATACCATGTTGGATTAATTAGCTTATTGTCAACAATAAAAACACCTACAGGGGTTTTATCAGACTTGCCTATACCTATTGGATATTGTTTTATAAAATTACCATCAAGCAATATTGTTAAGGTATAATCACTCTTATCAACCAAAAGCGATAGCTCTCCCTTTAAAATTTTCAAACGTTCTCCAATCTTAATGAGTGTTCGGTGTTTATTATTGATACGCATAATAAATGCATAACTGGTATTGTATTTTTTTGCTATCTTTACCAGTGAATCTCCCGGTTTAACTTCATAGAAAACAGCATCGGGGCTTGGGGCCCTGGAAAACACAAGTACCTCATTCAACTCATCAAGTCTGTTTTTTATCTCACTCCTTTTTTCGTTATCAGTTTCTTTGAAATAGAGATCAGACAGTTCGTTTCTTGCTTCAAATTTTTTCCCTTTTTTCAGATACTCTGAAACCACTTTATGGGAAAGAATACTCTTGTTTATTTTGTTCCCATCTATCACTTCATTTTTAATCTCAGCAACCGTTTCCCCTACCACACCTTCATCAGATCCTTTGTCCGCTTCATCAATGGTAAATAAGATATTAGCTTCACTAATATGATCACCTTCCCCACCACTGTCCTCAGGTTTCAAGAAAGGATCCGGTTCGGCAGGGCGCGCGGGTTTTATTGTTTCGTCTTTACCAAATGCAAGTTCTATTGATACAAAATTGTTTTGGATTAAGAGAATGCAAGACAGGCTGATTATGATTCTGTACATTAAATATTTCATGTAAAAACCTCTATAATATTAGTTATTGCTCAATAAGGTAAAATTGACAGAATTGTATTGTCACAAAAAACAATAATTAGTAGCTCGAAGACTAATGAAATGGGTAGGTAAAAATTTATTTTTTTGGGCGATGAAATCAGCCATGAATTATACGAACAAATACATTTTTTGCAATATCATTATCCAGCGCCAATTGTGTCTCTCCATATTGCAATATCATACTGGGAAATTTTTGATGAATGGTGAGTTCAAGCCCGGGAATTACTCCTATTCCCGTAAGTCTGTCCAGGCTCGTGTGCGATTTTGTTGAGATATATACTATCCTTACCTTTTTACCAGCTTTTATTAAAGACAGTGGGCTGATTACCGGTTCCAGATTTTTTTTTGCACTTGAACAACATTCACCTTGTGGAATCTTATTTCCGTGAGGGCAAACGACCGGATGACCAAGCAAAGTGCAGATACTTGCAATTATTTCTTCATTTACAAAGTGTTCAAACTGACAGGCGCCACGTTCAAACTCCTCTCCTCGCATCTCCAGTACGTCATTCAACAGCCTTTCGGCAATTCGATGCCGCCTTATAATCAGTTCAGCTCGTTTTCTTCCGGACTCCGTAAACACAATCTCTGAATCATGAAGATTAATTAACTGCTTTTCTACCATTACCGCTAAATACGAACAGGCAATATCATTGCCAAACTTTTCACCCATGCGCGCATTTCTTGCCGTACCATCTTTCTCTTCAAGGATCCATATATACTCAAGCATCTCTTCAATTTGTATCTCATCAGCCATTTAAACCAGCTCCTTACTAAGACAGATATTTTTATATTGGCAACACCTGCAACACATACCTCAATATTCCACCAACAAGAAATGAAAACGGGAGAATAAATGCAAGCATGAGAAACGCAGTCTTGGCTCCCCTCTCTTTTATCATAACAAAGAAGTTTGCCAGGCAAGGTACAAAAAGCGTAACAACAACCAGGGAAACAATAAGCTGGTTTGGATTAATTGCCAGGTTGCCGGCATCCTTCTCCAATGCCTTGAAAATACTAACAACGGCATAGTCTCGTCGCAGGAAGCCAAGAATAAAGCCTTGCGTCGTCTCAACAGGCAGGCCCAGGAAATGCTTAACTACAGGTTCTGCCGCTTTCTGAATATATGTTAAAATACCAAGTTTTGTAATTATAAACAATATGAAAGTACCTAACACAAACAAGGGTACCGCTTCCTTCAAGAACCACTTCGTTCTGTAATATGTCTTCATCAATATATTAGTTAACTTTGGCCTTCTAAATGGAGGCATCTCCATAAGAAAATCCGATCCAGTGCCTTTAATAATTTTCGACGAAAGATAACCAACCAGCAGCATCTGAGAAAATATTACAAAGAAGTATATTGCTAAATGGGCTCCGGACACACTGCCCAAAATCCCGGCAATAACTCCCAGCTGTGCAGAACAAGGAACTGCAAGAGCAAGCAAGAGCGTAGAAATAACCCGTTCTTTCTTAGTATCCAATATGCGTGTAGTCATTGTTGCCATAGTATCGCAGCCGAGACCGAGCACCATTGGTAATACCGCCTTACCGTTTAATCCGATTATCTTAAAAAACATGTAAAGCATTACCGCCAGTCGTGGCAGATACCCACTGTCTTCCATTAATCCAAAACTTACGAAGAAGAAACCTACAATTGGTAATATTATGGCTATGGAGTAGGTCACACCTACTTGTATCAAGCCAGCTTCTTCTCCCAGGAACAACTCAAAGAAAAAGTTATCGCTACTCATAAACTTCTGACACAATAATCCCAGATAATAATTGATCCCCTGAAAATTAACATGGGTAAAGATGTATTCTACATTCGTAAAAGGTATGAACGCCTTAAAATCAAATCCACCCGACATTTCCAGAGATGAACCAAAAATCTTACTCTCAACAAAGTCAACACAGTCCCCCGCACCAAACTGTCCCACAATTTTATAAATACACCATAAAACAACAATTAGCATCGGCCAGGCCAAGACGGGATGCATGGTTAAGGTTCCCAGGATATTAGTTATCTTGCGCTTCGACCTGTACTCTCTAGAAAACAGGTGATATGAATAACCGCCAACAGATATTCCGCCAGCGGCTAACCTCAACATCCATGCTGCCTGCCCGCTTGTGTCTAGAGAACCAGCAAACATAAACAGCAACAAATCTATCACTTTATATCCAACAAAGAACGCGAACAGAGGCATGAAAAAGAAAAAAAACAAATTCCGTGATATCGCACCTGCCGTTACCTCATGCTCTCTATAACTTACTATCCCTTTCAATAAATTATTCACATAATCACTGCGCTTTTTGGTAATCACATAGCTTAACGGATGTCCATGTTCTTTTTGCACTCCATCCCTTATTATGTGAATCCGCTCAAGAGTCTTTTCAGTAATTTCTAAGGTTTCCTCTAAATCCTCATCATAAGACAACAACATTATGGCCAAGGCCCGTTTATTCACTGTGGATTTTTCTGGCAGCACGGCTTCAAGCTGCTTTATACCATTCTCGATAGTCTTTCCATAGTCTATGCTAATCTTTGGGACTTTTACTGCGTTAATTGAGCTCCTCAGTGCCCCTATTCCATACTTTTGAGTGGCAATAGTTTTAGTTAATGTCACTCCCAATATTTCCTGTAACTTGTCAGTATTTATGGACATACCCCTGTCCAGTGTCTCGTCCCACATATTTAATCCTATCGAGACAGGAAGTCCCATTTCGGCAAGCTGAGTTGTAATTAATAATCCTCTGTGGATATTTTTGGCATCAATTATCTGGAGAACCCTCTTTTCTTCATCTCTGAGAAGAATATCACGCGCAACCCTCTCATCCTCTGAATGTGAAATCAGGCTGTTCGCCCCCGGTGTGTCAATCACCTCTATCGTATCGTTAGAGCCAGCATACATACCCTTGGTAACTTCTACAGTTGTTCCCGGGTAATTTGATACCGTAACATATTTTCCTGTAAATAAGCCAAACAGTACGCTTTTGCCAACATTTGGATTGCCAACCAGAGCAATTCGATAATCGAGTGCTTTGGGGTCAATTACTCTCTTTTTTACTCCGTGCATTTACTCAACCTTTACATAAGTATAAATTATTCAAAATGATACAACATGCACTGTTAATAATCTTAAGTGAGACTCAATTTCAACTACATGTTATAAATAAAAGTTAGTAAAGTCAAATTATTTAATTTACTACGTTTGCTGGATTGTGTGCCCCCATTTTGCAGACCAATGTCATTGAATTAAAGGATTTAATTTTCAAATGCAAAAACAGATCTTCTTTTTTTGGAGTGCAGTGACACGGTCACTGCTTTAAAACGCATCATCACGCCCGCCCGGCCAGGCCGTTCGGACGGGGATGATGCACTCCATATTTTCCCATTAATTCAATGACATTGCCTTTTGTGGACACCAGAAATTTAACATGGCTAAATCTGGACATACATTTTAATAGAAATAAAACTAAAAATTTATCTGAAATCTTATTATTGAAACCACGGCATTGTCCAACGATGAGTCTGCTCCAGGATTAAAGATAGTCTGCACTCCCGGCTGTATGGCAAGCCAGGGTAAAACTTGTGCTCTGTATGTTAATTCTACGGCTGTTTCATGACTATCCATTTTTTCTATATCTTTCAAATTCTCACTTATAGAGGCACGTGCCACTGCTAAGCCAAGTATATCATTCTCCCTTGTTGGAATAATTCCCTGGTAATGAACTCCTCCTCCTGTATAAAAGTCTACCTGGTTACGGTCATCAGGTACACCTCCTATCTGGAAAAATGCGCCGAGCCCCCTTTTCCCCTTACCAGGGATCAGCATCTGGTCGGCTATAAAATAGAGACCGTAATTACCATTATGTTCCAGAGGATCACCATTTTCATCTATATCACGGACATCATCAAATTCATCAGTGTGATACCACCCTCCAAATTTGTATGTTCCGGGCATGGTTCTGCTCTCTTCTTTATCACCAAAATGATATCCTGCTTCAAAGAAGTTTAAAAAACCTTCTTTGCTGTCCAATGTCCAGTCAAATCCGCCATTGTTCTTGCCCGGATCACCGTCTGATATTTCGGCCATAAAATACATATTTTCAGTAGGTTCCCATTTTATTCTGAAACCAAGAGCTGCTACCGGAAAATTGGAAACCGGAATGTTATTTGAGATCTCCGGTTGAATTCCAAAGGAAGAGTGTATAAAAAGTAATCCATACTCAGTAATATTAAACTCACTATTCAAGTCATGTTGCCCTATTAAAAGAGATAAGTCTGTACCATACACATCAAAAGAGTGTTCGTACCAAAACTCATACAGTTTTGTAACTTTATTAGTCTCAAAGTTATCAGCAACCTGCAAATCGCCTATATAATCTTCTGAAGGTTTAGCGCCATGGTGGTTGAAAAGGTGTCCGTGAAAAGTCCCTCCATTCCAGAAACCTGCCTTTTTCGTATCAAATCCAACTATCAGGTCTGTATTTGCAAGATAACTTATATGGGAGTCAACACCGGAACCCGCTCTCTTTAATCCACCTGAGTGATTGGTTACAAAGTCGGCTGTATAGACCAGATCAAGCGAGAGGCCCTTACCTTCAAGCATGTTTCTTGGTTTTAAGTCAAAAAAATGTTCATGTTCAAAAATACGTCGATCATATAGACTTAAGGTAGCTTTATCTGATAAATCATCAACAGATTCTCTTTCTCCTGCATAAATAAACCGAGAGCCATCTATAAAGAAAACCGCAAAAACTATAATACAAAACCAATATAAAAACCTTTCTAATAACATTTTCTTTCTTTCCTTTTGTAATCATACCTAAAACACTACTGACCCGTAGTTTCACGTGTCTCCTAGATGGGCAATAATAACAAAAAAAAGAGTATTTAGAAAATGATTATAAAAATGACACCTAATGATAAAATACGTTAATTTATCGTTCGTATATTTGTCTCTCTGTCAAAAACGCTGCTAATCTCTCCCGTCTCTACAAAGAAGTCAGGTTCCATCTTTACGCTCCTGATCCAGGATGATTCGTGAGGTGGCTTCCAGTATAGCTTGTATCCTCCCTGAGTTACTTTATCAAATGAATAGTGCCCATTTTCATCGGTAACAGTTTCGAAATGAGCTCCTTCTCGAGGCGAACCAAAAAATCCCCATTTCTCTAACAATGTTATTCTTACCTGACACCCCGGCAATGTCTTGCCTTTGTTCAACATACGGCCCGATACCTTGCCATAGTTCTCCGCTTCAAATATGTCCTCTTTTATCTGCTGTTTCTTCTCAAACTCGATCGTTAAATTTTCTTTAATTTTCTCTTCAATTTCAGACTCATTTCTCCCCTGTTGTCTCTCAAACGCATACATTAATTCATCTTTTATCTGCTCTTTCAACTTCTCAGTATCAACTGGCGCACTCCTGCTTTCTTCCCGGTGTAAACCGTAGTTATCTCTCCGCTCACTGTACATATCCTGCTCACTATCCGGAAAGTCTATTTGTAATGCTGTGACCTTCTCTCTGGGAATCCGCAAGGTTATACTTGCGGGGCTTTTAGTTATTTCTCCTATCTTACAAATTATACTTTTTTCTTTATCGTTAACTCTTATGAAAACCGTATCCGTATATTTGTCGCCCCGTTTAGACTGAACATTTATTGATCCAATCACCCTTTTTGGAAAGACAGCCTTAACATACTCATCGTTCATTTCAAGAATTTTTACACTAATCTTCTCTCCAAAATCTTCCACCTTCAAGGTATCAGCACATAACTTTGTACATATTGTCAAAAGTAACATTATTAAAACACAAACGGTTTTATACATCATTCTTTCTCCTTTTTTTATTGTTCCCGATGTTTCGGGTATTTCCTTTGCTATTTCAAATCCTTCACGCTTATTGTTTAAAAAACCCTTATTAAAAGTTTTTATATAATCAATGATATGCCACCTATCCTCTTCGCTTAAAGTTTTCCAGGAAGGCATAGCCGTGCCTTCAATTCCGATGGTAATAATCTTGAAAATATTCTCGTCTGTGGGAAGTTCACCCAGTTGAGTAGAACGTATTTTATATCCATTAGTTGTAAAATCTCTTGGTTTAGGATCCAGTCGAGGTGATACGGATCCATTACCATCTCTCTTTGCATTGTCATCTCTTCTGGAAAATTCATGAGTAGATCCTTGATCGCTTCAATCTGTACTTCCGGTGCCCCAGGGAAAATATCCTGAAACACACCCTCTCTGAAAAATCCTGGCATCTTTGTGCCGGGTTGTATTAACTGTGGGTCCAGTAACCATCTTTTTATCCATTCCGGTTTTAATCTTGTACTTGCTAATGATAAATCAGGTGCCCAATCCGATGGGGTGCCTTCAGGTGTAGAATCTCCACGGACATGACACGAGCCGCAATTGATGTCCTTAGATTCAAATAAAGACCTCGCCTTTTTCAAATAATCCGGTATCTTCTCCTCCTTTGCTACAATATAGTCCTGGTCGGTCTCTCTAAAAAACTCAAAAGGATATTGCGCTCTGTCCATTTCAGCAAAATATCTTACAATGGATTTAATCTCATTATTATGAAAATTGAAAGATGGCATTCTTACTTCTAGCCACGGCCTCAGTGTTGCCGGTTTTTTGAGAAATTTAAATAACCATGGAAATTGTACTTTTTTACCCTCTTCGAAAAGCACAGGAGGAGTAAAGACCTTAGCCTCTTCAGCAATGCTCCCCTCTACCTCCACATGATAGTCTATGATATATGAACTGATATCCCCCCCTTGAGATGCCACTCTTTTCTCTATCTCTTCATTCACTATCTGCACAGTATCGCCAGCTTTTTTGCCTAGCCCTTCATTATCCACCCATAATTGGAAATAAAGACTTTCCTCCTCCTCAAGCTTGATCATCCCTTTTACCACGGATCCATTCTTCAAATACAGTGTATCTATGGTAAACTGATGACATCCCATACAGTTGTATTTATCAATTACTCTTTTACCCTCTATCAAAAATTTTTTTTCATCCGTTAATTCTGCCATATAATTCTCAGGCAGCCCATCTTCTCTCATTCCTGTCAACAGAATAGATAACGACTCTATTTCTTCCGCTGATAAACCAAAGTCCGGCATCTTTAACCTGTCTTTGGGCCTCTTATAACGCCCTTTATCAAACTGTCTGGGGTCACTTAATTTCGCCGTAATCCATGCACGCCTTGCCTTTGAAATGTTTTCATGCGCATTGTGCAGCCCCACTCCCTCAAGTATCTCCTTTTCCAACAGGCCAAAGTCAAACAGATGTATATGCTTAGAACCTACCTCATCCAACTCAACGCCTATCTTACCCATCCCTTCCATCCCTATTATCTTATGGCACCCGAAACAACCATACTGGCCTATCAACTCTTCACCTCTTCTGGCAGTCTCTTTACTGCTTAACCACTCTGAGCCGGTCAGGTCTTCATATCCCTCTTCACCCTTTAAGCTCATCAAGAACGACGCGACATACTGCGCATCTTCCTCGTCAAGTTTCATATCAGGCATCCTGGTTTTCGGCTGATGTGTTTTCGGCGCCAGGAGCCAGCTGACCAGATACTCATAATTGGACTTATCACCAATTCGGGAAAGATTAGGCCCGTGGATACGGCCATCTTCCTCAAGTTCACTATGGCATGCGAGACACCCTATACTCTCATATAAATATGCCCCTTCGTCTATCTTTTCATCATCAAACTCTTTCGGCTCACTGGGTTCAAACCCTTCTGAATTCTGCCAGAGATATGACGCTATAGCCATAGCTTCCTCGTCTTCAAACCTGAAATCAGGCATCCTTGTACTTGGCCTGAAATGCTTAGGGTTCTTTAACCACTCAAACAACCACCCGGGATTCACCTTACGGCCTATCTCAGTTAAATCAGGCCCTATCATACTATTCCGGTCTTCCCCAAACCCTTTCGTTTCATGACAACCAAAACAACCTAATCCTTCAAACAGTTCTATCCCTTTCGCAATATCCTCACCACCTACCAACTCCTCACCTTTATCATGACACTTGACACATGAAGATTGCGCTATTTTGCCCCTGTGCAACGGCTTCAACCAGTACTCTACTTCGCCATGTGCTTTCTCCGGACTGATAGTTGCCCTTCCCTGTCCCTCATGACACAACACACAACCAAACTGCTCCGGAGGATGATTGCCAAGATATACATCCCTCCGTGAATGGCTTGCATACGGTTGCCATCCGGAAACACTCTCTTTCCTGTTAATACCTATATGACACGACATACACCTATCCGCCTCGTTAATATCCTCAAGATGTACCTGGTATATCTGCAGAGACGGCCTTTGTGATTTCAATTTCTCCATCTCCTCCTGATATCCATTCATATCATTGGTAAATGCCTTCAACTCGTCCGCATACATGTTTATATCATGCATGGATTCATCCAGATCTTTTTGTAATCCCGCTCTCTTTTCTTCCAGCTGTTTGATCTTTGCCGCCATTACCTTACCACTCTCCTCCAATTCCTTGATCTTTCCTTCCGATTCATCACCCTTGTGCGCACCATACTGGTACTCTGCTTCCAGCATCTTATTTCGCGTAACCATGGCTTCAAACTTTAGAGGAGATAATTCTTCTTTATCCAAGACGCTCAACTCCTTGAAGGCTTTCCTGTATCCCTGCTGAACTATTGGTTTATTAAATTTGCTCCGCGCTTCCTCAAGTTTTCGCTGAGTCTCTTTATATTTTTCCTGAACATCAGGTTGATTAAATACCGTCATAGTTTCATCGTATTCCCCACTAACCTTCTCTTTCTCTAACTCATGAAACCGGGATTGATACGATTTCCAGGGCCTTTTCCCTACTGCTTCATCCCATACTGCCCATACTATCGTTAAGGTGAGTATAAAACTTAGAAATAAAAACAGACCAGCATATGATTTTTCTTCTTCTCTTTTCATGGTGAAGCATATTTAATCATTAGTTAATGGCATTTACTTGCGCTTCTTCATCAAAAAATTCACCTCTACTGTCTTGCCTCCTTCAACCTTTACTTCCTGTTCTACAGACCTCAGTTTTTCATGCCATGTCTTCAGCCTATATGCACCTGAAGGAACATTTTCAATCCTGAAACTTCCATCCTTTTCTGTAACACCAAAATACGGATTATCCAATACAACAACATATGCGGACATCTCAGCATGTACATTGCAGAGAAGCGGTATTTCACACGACTCGTTGAATGTTATAGGTTTTGAGGCTCCAATATCATACGTTCCCAGATTAAATTGATTGCAGCAGTCAGGAGTAGAAAACACATTATGCCTGACCAGATCACTGTTTGGGAAATCGATAGTTGTGCCTTTCTGTACGGCTATTACATGGGGAACAAAGATCAGGTTTACCTGATCAACTACACCATGTTCTGTTGGCGGATCATAATCGTTATCCCCTACTTTCTCAATATAGACAACGGTATCACCTGAATGTCTTGTTCTACTGCATTTTACTTTGCCGATGATCATTCCGGAATTGTCTACTGCAACGTCTGACCTTATCTCCCTCTTTAAATTCTGCATGGTCTTTTGTAACTTTTCTTGCATATTTTGAGACCCATCCTGGGCCCTCAGATCTGTCGCAAGCAGAAACAGTGCTAAAAAAGCAAGTACTGTTAAGCATAAATTTCGCATAATTTTAAATCTCCTTTTGCTGTCATATATAATCTAAAAAACAGACATAATCCAAACCGCTATACTGATATAAACCTTCAGCTACAAATGACAGAAATCCGGGCCTTAATGTACCTGGGGAGGTTTAAGCTCGACCCGGGCTTCTGTTCATCAACACGGCAGTGCAATTTCATAATATTGCACCATCTGTCACTAATGTTTAGAAAGCAATATCTACTCCAAGTCTGTAAGTAGTATCCATAAAGCTTCCAAGATCAACTCTGTCGGCCTCCGCACCGTTAGTACCTGTTTCAGCATCTCCATAATCGGACCAGTGTGCACCGGCCAATATCTTGAAATTTGCCCTGGTGACAACTGTGGTGTCAAAAGAGTATTTCGTAAATGAACCTATATCCCTCACATCATAGTCAGGGTTAACATTTTCTATCCTGACAGCTGGTATAAGCCACGGTAAGACGACGCATTGTAACTCCGCTGTATAAATAGATGTGTGAAATGATGAACCTGACTCTTGCGCTAAATTAGACCCGAAGGAGCCTGCACCGTACGTTATCGTGCCCTTTATATCATCCTCCATAAATGATGCTGCAGCTATTAAGTTAAAATTACGCCAGTTTGCGTCAACAAGAACACCGAAACGTTCAAATCTATTAGCCTCAGAATCGAAGGTGCCACCGTCAACAGGGTTACCAAAAGCACCCGTAACCGGGTCATCAATAAATGCGCCTGTTACGCCTCGATAATAATAACCTTTGATCCTGACCGAATCGTCACGCCAATTCTCTTTTGCTACCAGCGAATCGTCTATAGACTCTCCACCAAGAACGCCCATACCCCATAACTTATATGAAACTGTTACATACCAGTCTTTACTCTTATTTATCTCGCCTCCCCAGATAGCACCATTATTGTCTGTTACGTTAGTTAATATGGTATCCATATCTCCGGAGCCATCGAACAATTCAAGACCTTCACCCGTCTCACCATTTACGATACCTGCTGCCCATTCAAGTCCGCCTCTGCCGCCCGGACCATTCCAGCTCCCCCAAATCTCTATACCATTCTGACCCGGATGAAATCCAAAGAAATTACCAGCCGATACCGTAGGCATTACATCCATCATATAACTTGATAACGACATCTGTCTCCTGTGGCTAGACATGGGAGTTCCACGCATATCCAGCCTTCCAAATCTGAAATTAAAATGCCCCTGCTCTCCAAACAGGAAAGGGGCATAATTTACATACGCTCTTTCAAGTTCATCTATTGAACCGGCTCCAAAGAAAGATAAAGTTTCTCCAAATGTTCCTCCAATAAGTACCTCAAGAGACTCTATTCCCGTAAATGATGTGTCCTGTGATCTTTCCGGCCTTCCAGGATCTCCCCCTCTTGGATTGTGCGGCCTTTCACTAGTAATGGAGAGATCGGACACCATCTTAAAACCGATAGCCGGTAGATGAGGTATTGATCCCGGCCATACAGCTTTCGGGAATAATTTCGACCATGCGGAAGCTCCCATTTTTACGGGTCCTTCCTTTACAAAGACCTCGTCTCCGCCTCCCGGCATCCTGAGGCCGTTAGCAAAAAATGCCCTGCCAAACGCGTTGAGCTTGGGAAATGTTCCCCAGTGGCAGGTTGTACACGCAGTCTTATATTTTCGTGCAAATGGTGGGATCGCCTGCGAATCCGTGGGAAAAGCTGCAAACAACATCCCCATTAGAGAAAAGACTGCAATACCAATTAATAAAAAACTTTTTTTCATCTCTTACTGCTCCTTTCTTTTTTGAAAAATAGTCAACTTAGAGAGGCACTGCGGCAGTAATATGTACAAAGCCCAGTACGCCCACCCGTAGAACCTTTCTGAAACAGACAAGATCCATTTACCGCATTGAGGGATTTCAAAATAGTCCACACAATACACTACTAAACATGCGGTGATCGCATCAAAGCCCCATTACTATTGCCAATTGACTTGAAAAAAGCAGTAGTTATAATGAAAAAAGGCCAAATGCGAAGAGGGGAGCATACGTTCCTCTCCCGCGTTTCCGTGCCGGGCTATCAGTTAGAGCTTGCCGAGCGAAGCTGATAGCCTTTTTTTACCATAAATCTAGTTGAGACTTAGTCTCATTCGCAGTATTCTATAAAACTATTCTTTAATGTCAAATACTTTTTTAAATTTGAATAAGTTTTTTTTCTACACTGCTTCTCTTAAAAGGATGGCCTTATAAATAGTATTTGGTTTTTATCTTTAGGCAAATCAACGGTACTCAATATTAAACCAATATAAGTGGCAGGACAAAATCCTCATAGAAGAAGTGCATTTTGCTATTATCTAAATTGGGCGATTCACTATCAAAAAATGCAGGGGCAGTTTCCCAAACAGCCTTTATTAAGCGGTATACTTTTGCATAAGTTGCAATTAAGCGTTGGTATACTCTTATGCAATCAGTGATGTAGAGACGAAAAATATTCAAGTCTCTTGTATGATACAATCGAGGAATGGTTTATGGGTGTAAACAAATTCCATCTTAACTACCTACATATTGCGCAATTAATTTACCAAGAAAATGAGTAAGTGCTATGACTATGATTGTTATGACTAAGTGTTCTAGAATTACTTTCCATGGCTTGGAACCTTGAGATTTTGCCAGATAGTAGCTTAAGGCTGTTAATAAAGAGATACCCCAAATAAGGTTAATACTAATCGCTATTGGCAAATCAAATATCAGTACAGGAATGACATATGTGATAGCATAGAGTTTTGACAGGAAGGTTGCTACCGTGGCGGCCCATACTTGCGTCGTTGTTCGCGTATGATTTGCCTCCTCAGAAATATGTATTCCAAGCGCATCTGAAAGAGAATCGGCAATTGCAATTGTCAATATACCACCAATTACAACACCCCGTGAATTTGTACCGGAATATAATCCAATCATTAATCCCAATGTCGTAATAGTCCCTGATGTGAGCCCGAATGTTATACCTGTTTTTAAAGACTCTTTCATAATATTGTCTATAACCAGTAATCAGATTCTTCAGCAGGTTTCATTGACCACATTTTACCGATTGGCATAAATATGAAAGTTATAAAACACAAACCAAGAACTATATAGGACATTATCAAAGATATGGTAAACCTCTCTGATACGTAAATTATCAAGTATGGGCTTAACAGGTTCATAATCGTCCCTACGAAGGCTGAGATATAAACCGTAATCTTGACGCTTTCTCTTGCGCCAGTCATGGAAAGGATGCGTGACATAACGAATATAATCAATGGAATCATGAAAGCGTGTACATGCATTACCTCGATCACTTCCCCGTACAACATTGGATAAGAGGAGCCTTCTCCAACGCCCTGATTTCCCTCGCTGCCCTTATAGTGATGGATGGTCTGTTTCGGTGAAAATTTTGTTCTATCGTAAGTGTTAAGGCAAGAGAAGAAAAAGGCAGTTCCCATCGCTATGAGAAAGAAAGTGATAAAGATTTTTTTGCTTATTGCAAATGCTGGCATTATAGTTCTCTTAAATGTTCAAGTTCATCTGGTAATTATGCGGACATAAATATATCTGGCAATATCATCATCCAGCGCCAGTTGTGTTTCACCAAATCGAATAACAAGACTGGGTTTTCTATGGTGGACGATAAATGCAAGTCCCGGAACCACTCCGATAGAAGAAAGAAAATCCAAACTTTCCTGCGAACCAGTTGAAATGTATACTACTTTTGCTTTTACTCCTGTCCTTAGTCTGGAAAGTGGACCAAACACTGGCTGCAACTTCCGTTTTGCATGTGAGCAACACTCTCCAGGCGGAATGTTTTTACCATGCGGACATACTGTAGGATGCCCGAGAAGTGAACAAATACTCGCGGTAATATCCTCATTTATAAAATGTTCAAATTGACACGCTCCACGCTCAAAAACCTCATCACTGACTCCGAGTACATCATTTAATAACCTTTCTGCCAGTCGATGACGTCTGATAATCTGCATCGCCTTTTTTTGACCAGCTTCAGTCAGATGGATCACTGAATTATGATTTGTTATCAGTTTTTTTTCTATCATCTCGGATAGAACCACTTTTAAAGTTTCCTTACCAAATTTTTCGGACATTGCCTCTGTATTTGCATTACCCCGCTCTTCTGTGGCAACCCATACATATTCAAGCAACTCGTCTTCTATAAATGCATTCTGCATATCGTTCTCTTTTTTTTCAAACTTTGTCACTATTTTAATCCGTAAGTATTACTAACAAATGCAAGAATATTAACCAGCCAGTACCCTTCTCTGTTATTAGAGAATTATTATTACAACAGATGTTGACTGTGTCGCAATAACAAAAAGCCAGCAACTTTCATACTTTGCAAGGTGGTTGCTATACACCCTACCTTGCTTTCTATTGCAAACTATCCGCTATTCACCCTTCTTCTTAAAATAAAATACTCTTCTACAGGTCTTTCAGGGATAATAAATGCTCGTTGCCCGGGATTCGCCTTTGTTACGGGCTCGAGATCCTTATTGTATATCTCCTTGATATTCTGGACGAAGTCGTGGTCAGACCGTTTCCCCATCACTTCTAAGTTTTCACCCACTTGAAACGAGTTCTTTACAATTACCTCAATAAGGTTTTCCTTTGTTGGTCTGCCAAACAGACCAACAAATTTATAGTCCTGTGTATATCCGCTATCTTCTCCCACCCTCTGTCCATCCAAGCCGGGACTGCCAAGGAAAAACCCGGTATTGTATCCCCTGTTGCTGATCTTTCCCAACTCCTCCAACCACCTATCCTGATATTCATATGTTTCATTTCCAAAAAACATATCTATTGCCTCACGATAAATTCTTGTTACTGTGGCAACATAGTACTGGCTTTTCATCCTACCTTCGATTTTCCACGCGTCAGCACCGGCAGATATTAACTCCGGAATATGCTGGATCATGCACAGATCACGTGAACTCATAACTGACGCAAATTCTCCGTCTTCAATAATCGGATAATATTCATTTGGACGCTCTTCTTCTACCAACGCATATTTCCAACGACATGATTGAGAACAGTCGCCAAGGTTTGCTCCACGATTCGCCATATACGAACTCAGATAACATCTTCCTGAATAGGAAAGACACATGGCACCTTGTACGAATACTTCAGTCTTGCAATCACTGTTTGCGCTTATTTCTGAAACTTCATTGAGTGACAGTTCTCTTGCCAGTACAACCCTCTTAACACCTTGTTTATACCAGAAGTCGGCAGCTCTTGTATTCGTACAGTTAGCCTGAGTGCTGATATGACAGGCTGTATCAGGCATAATATCTCTAACAAGAGACAACACTCCCGGATCAGCAATTATGACGGCATCAACAGGATACCCCGCCAGTTCCTTCAGATATTGTTCCATTCTGGAAGTGTGACAGTTATGAGCAAAAATATTGAGA